>CAYWFI010000089.1:0-1014 GCA_964458165.1 uncultured Candidatus Saccharibacteria bacterium | reverse complement strand
CGTACTAACTCAAAACCTCTGCAACACTTCAAAAGGTGTCCGGTACTGTATTCCTGAGTGTAACCGAATAGTATTGTAAAACTCAAGGTACTCCTTGAGTAACTTGGGGATGGACGGCGGAGCCGGCCATCGCCCTAAACATTCATCCTGGACTGTCCGGTTGAACCGTTCTATGTGGGCATTGTCATTCTTGCGTCCCAGACGGATACGGCGTTGCCGTATGCCTCGCCTATGTAAGGCTGCCTCGAACGCATTACCAAACTCCTGGCCATTGTCGGTTTGTATGACCTTGCAGTGATGCGGGAATCGTCCTAGAGCCCTCAGCACAAAACCGGCACTGGCTGCCGGATGTATATCTGCCGCCGCTTCGGCATACACCCACCTGGTCTTAAGGTCTATGAGGGTATACAGGTAGTGGCGTTGTTTCGTCCGCCAATCGTAGAAGTGGATAGTATCTACCTGTACAAGATCACCCGGACGGGTGACCTTAGGACGGGGTATCCGTGCTCTTCGTACCTTACCCCTTGGCTTGTACCGTATGTCCAACAGCTCACTGCGAGCCAGTACCCGGCCGACACTGGCCAGACTGACTCTGACACCCTCGCGCTGTAGGACCGCATGAATGTAGGCAGCGCAGCGTCTGAGCTGCCGGCGCAGCTGGCAGATCCGCTCAACCACTGCCTGGCTCAATTGCCTCGGGTGGTGATGCGGCCGGGAAGAGTCTGTCGGAATGCGGGCATTCCAGGCCAGTTCCAAGACCCGGGCTTTCTGCATCCAGCGGTACAGGGTTGACCGGTGTATACCAGCCCTCCGGGCTGCCAAGCTGACGCTCAGACCCTCCCGTAAGACAAGGTTCACTGCCCATCTTCTCGCTTTAGGTAGTAAAGGATTGTTAGAATACGCCATAGCGGGTGTTCTCCTGTTTAGATTTAGTACTCTTACAGTGTAGAACACCCGCTTTTGATGCAGCGCTGACGCGCTGCATTTTTGTTGCTAAGGTATTGAGAGATTACG
>CAYWFI010000088.1:0-1037 GCA_964458165.1 uncultured Candidatus Saccharibacteria bacterium | reverse complement strand
GGAATACAGTACCGGACACCTTTTGAAGTGTTGCAGAGGTTTTGAGTTAGTACGCTTTTGTCTTACGGGGAGATATTCTTGTGCTAATACTTTATCCGTCCAAGATTGTGGGCAAATTCTATTGTCTGGTCTTTCTCAATGCCGCGGCGTTCCAACTCGCGCATGATGCCCATTTTTTTCATGATGTCGCGCAGACGGCGAACGCCCTCTTCGTTATCAAAGTCGGTCCGAGCGGCAAAGCGTTCTATCTTACGGCCGCGCACGGCAAAACCGCCACCACGCTTAACAACCCGCCATGATTGTTTGTCAGGGTCAAGTTTGTACACTGGTACTGCTTGTTCGTCTTGCTCTTGCTGTTCCTGGACGCTGCGGGCAGCTTGTACTTCTTTTTTGACTGCGTATAGCAGTTCTTTTAAGCCGGTCTTGCTCTTGGCCGAGATAGCCGCCAGGTGCGTAGTTTTAGGCACTGCTTTTTTCAGCTCGGCCAGTCTATCCTGGATTATATCTTCGTCCAGGCCCTCGATTTTGGTGAGCACCACAATCTGCGGCCGGTGTGTCAGGTCAGACTTGTAGCTTGCCAGTTCACGCTGAATCGTATCATACGCGGTAACAACCGAATCGTTATATATATCAATCAGATGCACTAGAACCTTGGTGCGCTCTATGTGCCGCAAAAATTCGTCGCCCAGGCCCTGACCCTTGGACGCGCCTTCTATAAGCCCGGGTATATCGGCAAATAGCACGGTTGTCTCTTTGTCGATATCAACCACGCCAAGATTCGGGGCTATAGTGGTAAAAGGATAGTCGGCTATCTCTGGCTTGGCATTGCTAATAACGCTAAGCAACGTCGACTTGCCGGCATTAGGCAGGCCTACAATGCCAACATCCGCGATTATCTTGAGCTCTAGCGTCGCTTTGAACGCGTCGCCAAGCTCACCGCGTTCGGCTACTTTGGGCGCCTGGCGCACCGAGCTTACAAAGTGGGCGTTGCCAAACCCGCCCTTGCCGCCCCGGGCAATAACCGCTTCCTGACCGTC
>CAYWFI010000087.1:0-1194 GCA_964458165.1 uncultured Candidatus Saccharibacteria bacterium | reverse complement strand
CGGCCAATTGCTCGTCCTCCTCTGTTGGGACTTCGCGGGCACGAACCGGGACTTCGCCCAAGCGGGTAGCCTCGTCGTGTACGATCGATCCATCGAACATATATAGCACACGGGTAGCATAGCGGGTAAGTTCCGGGTTATGCGTGACCATCAAAATAGTGCTGCCTGTAGAGTGAAGTTCGGCTAATAACTCCATCACCACCCGTGACGAGTGGCTATCCAGGTTGCCAGTGGGCTCGTCGGCGATTATTAGGCTGGGATTGTTTACTAGCGCCCGGGCAATAGCAACGCGCTGAGCCTGGCCGCCAGACAGGGCTTTAGGGTAAAAATATTCTCGGTCGGCTAGGCCCACCCGCTCCAGAGCGGTACTGGCGGTCTTCAGCCTCCGGGTCTGAGTCATACCTTTGTAAGCCAGGGGTAGGGCGACATTTTCGAGCGCGGTCAGCCGCGGTAATAGATTGAACGACTGAAATATAAAACCAATGTGGTCCCGCCGAGCGCGGGCAAGGCGATTGGGCCTGAGCCGCGAAACAATACGGCTACTAAGCATGTAGGTCCCATGTGTAGGCCTGTCTAGCAAACCGATAACGTTGAGCAGACTGGACTTGCCCGAGCCGCTGGGACCCATGATAGCTACAAACTCACCCTTGTTAACTGTCAGGCTGACTTCGTCCAATGCTACCGTGGTCGCATTTCCAAAACCATAAATTTTGGAAACTTCTTTTAGATCTATCACTGTTGCCATCGTGGTATAAGTGTACTCAGATTTGCTATCTGTTCGCAAGGTGTAAAAAAACAACATGAGAGGGGGATACCCCCTCTCATCGCGCGGGACGCCGGCAAAGCCGGCCGTTCCGGCTGCTCTCCCCCTTGATGCACAGGTGTAAAATAGACATTTTTCAGATATAATGTCTCTTGTCCCGAAAAGCCAAACCAAGGGGCTTGTCTGCTGTTTGGATTTTCGAGAGGAGCGGGTCTTGGTAATCTTGCCAGGACAAACGGGCAAATTGATTTTGCCGTTTGGCGGTCAAGATTTTTAAAGCACCGCAACGAGGAGGGGTCGCCTAGTGGTCTATGGCGCCGCCTTGGAAAGGCGGTTTACTCGCAAGGGTATCGAGGGTTCGAATCCCTCTCCCTCCGCCAATAAAAAACACCAAGGAGTTTGTACGCTGCTCGGTATTTTTTAATTTGGTC
>CAYWFI010000086.1:0-1263 GCA_964458165.1 uncultured Candidatus Saccharibacteria bacterium | reverse complement strand
TAGTACGGCTTGGCTCGGGAGGCCGGACTCGAACCGGCAACCTCGAAGTTAACAGCTTCTTGCTCCACCATTGAGCTACTCCCGAACGTATAAAGTTCAACTCAAATATACTCTTGAGTACAGAGACAGATTATACTGTTCTATCTGTTAAGCGTCAATCTTTTTGCCCATAGGGAGCAGGGGATTAAGTCAAGTATACCAAGAAGCTTATGTTTTGTCAATATAGAGGTTTGGCTACTTTGACTGATTAGCGCGTTTCTTGACCTCGGTCAGGCGCGGTACGAACGCCCGCACAGCGTCATCCAGACCAAAGACATGCAGAGCGCCAATCAGCACGTAAATATCGTCTATAGCCTTCCCCGAGGGTGTAGCGGATTCTTCAAGCTGCTTTAGCATCGACTCGACGCGGGCTACAAACCACTTCTCTTCTGTTTCCGAAACAGCGTTGAGCGCGCCCTCGCGCATGGCGTCAGAACCAACGACTTCCAGGCTGCGGGCCGAGTGGTCACGCTTGCGCAAGTGGCCGCGCTTTATCAGATTATTGACATGAAGCGCTACGGTAGCAACCGAGTTGTAATTCAGCCCAGCCATAATCTCGCGGTAGCTGGGGCTGTAGCCGTGCTCACGGATAAAAGCATCTATAAAGGTAAGTAGTTGTTTTTGTTTTTTGGTGGGGCGGATAGTTTCTGCCATTGTTTTGCCTCCTTATTTATACGCGGGTTGTTAGATGTTTATGAACTTTACGGACACGCGGCCTGGCATGCGCGCGCGTGGGGTGGTCGGGTGCCTTGAAAACCCATGCCTTGTACCAGAAGTAATTCCAAATGGTAAAGAAACCGCTGGCGATAAACTGCCCGATCTCGGGCTTCAGGCCGAAGTATTCGCGCAAGCCGTACAGGATCAGGTAGTTCAGCAAGAAAGCGTTAAGCGCGGTATAGACCACATAGCGGCCAGCGGTAAAGGCGATTTTTTCTGCCCGCTTAGTACGGAACGCCCAGTACTTTTGTATCAGGAAGTTCAGTGTGATACCAACCGCGTTACCAATCAGATTGGCCGCGAACAGACCGATATGGTCATCTAGCGTCACAATCAGGATGTAACCGCTCCAAAACCAGACACCGCCGCCAACCATGTACTCAGCGAACTGGACTATCAACCGTTTGATTCGTTGTTTTTCTGCCTTGGTTTGTTTTTTCACGCCCCTATTTCCTATTTCCTATTTCCTATTTCCTATTTCCTATTTCCTATTTCCTATTTCCTATT
>CAYWFI010000085.1:0-1493 GCA_964458165.1 uncultured Candidatus Saccharibacteria bacterium | reverse complement strand
GGTGATCCGTTCTCCGCCTACGGCGGAGGTTTTGGCGGGGCGCAGGGGCAGTCCGCCGGCGGCGGAGTGCATTTTGACTTTGGCGACTTGGGTCTGGGCGATATCTTCGGCAGTTTTTTTGGCGGCGGCCAGCAGCGTTCTGGACGGGCCAAGCGCGGCCGTGACGTCGAAACCGATGTTGTTATAACCTTTGAGCAAGCCGTGTTTGGCACCGAGGTAGAGCTGAATATGGTCATGGAAGATACCTGCGAACATTGCAAAGGTACCACGGCCGAGCCCGGCCACGAGCTAGTGGCGTGCGATACCTGCAAGGGTTCCGGCCAGGTCATGCACGTTACTCGTACTATCTTTGGCAACATCCAGCAGGCCAGTTTGTGTCCTACTTGCCGCGGCACCGGCAAAGTACCGGAAAAGGCTTGCACCGTCTGTAAAGGCAAGGGCACCAAATCCAAGAATCAAGAGGTCAAACTCAAGATACCGGCTGGCATAGACGACGGTGCCACCATCCGCCTGCGCGAACGCGGCGAGGCTATGGCCAATGCGCCCAGGGGTGATTTATACGTGAATGTCCGCGTCAAAGCGCACAAGCACTTTACTCGCGAGGGCGACCTGATTTTGTCTGAAGAAAACCTATCGATGATAGACGCGGCTCTCGGTGCCGAGATAGAAGTCGCCACTGTTGACGGGCCTATTGCCATGAAGATTCCGGCCGGCACCCAGAGCGGCACTGATTTTAAGCTGTCTGGACACGGTGTTCCACATCTGCGCGGTAGTGCCCGCGGCGCCCACATCGTAACCGTTAACGTGGAGACGCCACGAAACCTTAACCGTGAACAGATTGAGCTACTCAAACAGTTTAAATCGGTAAAATCGGGCAAAAAAGGCTTCTTCCGCTAGAAAAGCTCGAGGCTTTGATGCATAATCATAAGCAATTATGAAATCTCTGAAAAAAGACCAGAGCGGTTTTATTACGATGATAGTCGTGTTACTGGCTATCCTGATCGCGGCCATAGTGCTGGTCTATATGAGAGTCGCCAGGGCGCAGTCCTCCTGATGTTAAGATAGTAAAGACTCTAAACAGAAAGGAACAAGTTTGAAGCTAGTACTCGCCAACAATCAGACGCCCCAGTTTACGGATTTCCATAAGGATCTGCAAGGCAGCGATAACATATATGAATACGCGGGTTACAAATCCCTGCTGTTTCACTTTTCCACGGCTGATAACACTGCTGCTCTGACATTCACGAATGTCGATACACGCAAAACAGCACTTGATTTCGACGGTGTTTACATAAACGGCTACCTCAATACTCCCGAGTTGGCTGTATCTGTTGCTACGGTGCTTGATGCCAATAAAATCATTTATGTTAATCGAGAGCTGGGCAATGCCTTGTCGCTGTCCAAGCTGACTGCTTATGCCAAATTGGCGGCTGCCGGTGTAAATATTCCGGAGACGTACGGCGGCAGTGCCTACGCGCTTAAGAAAGCTGCCC
>CAYWFI010000084.1:0-1510 GCA_964458165.1 uncultured Candidatus Saccharibacteria bacterium | reverse complement strand
GCATTGGCCACGGATAGCCCCCCGACACCAGAGTCAAACACGCCGATTTTCATTCGTCGTCCTGCCATAAAGGTATAAATTCCTCCACAATAGACTCAACCGGAAACTGTGTCGCAAGCGAGATTGAGGGGTCACCTCGGTTCCAGATTACTTCGGCCGCCGCTACTTTTTGCCGTAGCTCGGGTATTGCATAAGCGGCCGTGAGCGAACTGCCCTCAGTGTAGACATCATCTATAAACACGATGTTACTTGACTGTGCTATCCGTTTAGCCGCTAACTCGCTCTTGGGTCTAATCCGTTTACGACCCGGCGTTTTGTCTATCCACTCTAAGAAAGCTGACCTTATATCTAGCCGGGCTGCTACATCCCTCCCAAGATCATTCGAACCCTCAGGAATGGGAATGATGAGATCAGGCTCATAGACCGCTGCGCGGGAAGCTAGTTCACCTACAACAATACCTCTTAGCAGCCGGTTCCGCTCTAGTACACCGAGTTCGATTTTACGGTTTGCGCGCTTGCCGCCCGCCGTTATAAACTCTTCTTTTTGAATACCGCCTAGTAGCTTTATACCTGTGCGGATAACTTCCGCTTTAATTGACATCTGCTGCCTCGACTCTTATTCTCGCGGCGCGGATAACATTGTCGAATAAGGCACAGACTGTCAAGGGGCCAACGCCGCCTTTGGCTGGGGTGATGGTTAGATCGTCCCGCTCATACAGTTCTGGCGCGACGTCGCCAACTGTTTTGCCGTCTTCTGACGCTACGCCGGCATCTACCACCACCGCCCTGTCTTTGACCATGTCAGAAAACAGAAGTGCCGGACTGCCAGCCGCGGTAATAATAATATCGCTCTGCAATGTTTCGCCTCGTAGGTCAGGCGTGTTCCTGTCGGCCACCGTAACATCGTGGCCAGAACTCTCAAGCATCCGCGCTAGCGGCGCGCCCACCAGTTTACCGCGGCCAATTAGCAAGATGTGTTTACCGGCCAAATCGACGTTATACCCAGCCAGCAGCCACAAAATTGCCATTGGCGTAGCCGGATCATAGACAGCCTTTTGACCCAGCGCATCTACATCTTTTTCTGGCGCTACCAGATTTACGATTTCATCGGTCCCAGACGGATCCTCCAGTGGCAGTTGGGTGATTATGCCGTGCACCGCATTATCAGTATTCAGCTTTTGAAGCAAAGCCGGTACTTCAGCTTGGGAAATTCGGTGAATATCGACATCGACCAGAATATCCGCCCCATATTGTTTCTTAAGCCGCACGTAAACATCTATCACCGGGTGATCAATAGTAACAACGATTGCCAGTTTGGGATTGATGTTATGCGCTTGACGCAAAGCCCGCACCTGCGCCGCCTGCCGCTCTTTAATAAACCCGGCCAATTCCCGACCATTTAGTAATTTCATCAGATGTATTGTAGCAATAAAACTGTCCGGGAGGGCATTTTCATTGGAGGGCCAGGAGGGACTCGAACCCTCGACATTCTGCTTAAGAGGCAGACGCT
>CAYWFI010000083.1:0-1624 GCA_964458165.1 uncultured Candidatus Saccharibacteria bacterium | reverse complement strand
ACCATATCGTAACGAATGTCCTCCATTGTCAGGTAGAGGGGCTTTTTATCAATGAGGACGATGCGCTGGTCAGTTACACACAGCATCGCGAAACCGCCTTCGTAGCGGCCATTCAGGCAGTAAATGATGTTTTCACCAGGTACCAGGACGTGTTCCAGCTCCCTGGCCTCGGCACGACCCCAGAAGCGAAAATCCGCCCCTATAGCTTTTAGTTGCCTTTGCACCTCGTGGTGTGTCACCATTACTGCTACCTCCCCTTAGTAGTACTCTGATACTACACTGGTTATTTGCCGCCGGCCGTACTAAAAGTCACGTACCCAGTGTGATATTTATCAATCACTTCAAAGAAGCTTTGCAGTCGTACCTCTGGTGTGTATAATCAGACTATGTTAGCCACAGACTCACAAGAATCTGCGCTGCTAGAGCTGTTTCATAGGGGTACGAACCTGTCGTACAAAAAGGGTGAATTTATCATACGGCCCGGCGAATCACTGCCGGGCGTTTTTTATATAGAGTCAGGACTGGTCAAAGCTTACGACATCACTAAATACGGCGAAGAGAATTTGCTGATTATTCGTAAGGAACAAGAAATATTTCCGCTTATCTGGGCCATCACTGGCCAGGAACGGCATGTTATCTATGAAGCATTGAGCCCTGTATCGGTATGGCGGGTTGACCGCAAACAGCTACTAAAGCTGCTTGGCGACGACCCGGGCGTCCTGGCCCCATTACTGGACATGACGGTAGAGATGTACCGCATCCACAGTGAGCGGATTATAAATTTGGAGTACCGCTCAGTGCGCGAGCGTTTAATTTCATTTTTACTAACTATGTCGCACCGGTTTGGCAAACGCACGGCCAGGGGCCTGCTCATCAACGTGCCTTTGCGCCAACAGGACATCGCTAGTTCTATTAATGCCTCGCGCGAAACCACCAGCCGCGAAATGACAGCTCTAGAGAAAAAGGGCCTCATTAGTACCAATGGCGAGATTATCCTGAAAGATATAAAAGCTCTGAAGTCCTTCCTTTAACCCAAATTCTTGAGTAAATAGAACCTCTCGCGGTTGCCTTTGCTACCGGTGATTTCACTGTCGGCTTTGTCCAGGATGATGAAGTGATTTTTGAGCCAGGCTTCGAAATCTTTTAGGATGTCGCGGCGCATTTTATCGTTCTTGATCACGCCTTTGTGCTTTGAGCTATTGCCTGCTTCGAACTGCGGTTTGCACATAGCGACAACTCTAGAGTCTAGAGGTAAGAGTTTAGAGATTAGAGGTAGGATATCCCGAAGGCTAATAAAACTTACATCGATCACTACTATGTCGACTTCTAATCTCTGGTCTCTAACCTCTAGTCTCTGCGCGACGAAGTCGCGGATGT
The DNA here is from genome assembly GCA_964458165.1 of uncultured Candidatus Saccharibacteria bacterium. Classification (GTDB taxonomy): domain Bacteria; phylum Patescibacteriota; class Saccharimonadia; order Saccharimonadales; family JACDBH01; genus CAYWFI01. The sequence continues at coordinate 247 of CAYWFI010000083.1, read as the reverse complement.
CGGTTTGCTCATGCAGTTCAATCCGTTCGTCACCGCGCAAGCTTGGGTGTAACTGGTCAGTGCCCACATCCACAGCAATAACCTTGGCGGCGCCATGCCGCAGCGCGTAATCGGTAAAGCCGCCGGTGCTGCTGCCGACATCGAGCACAATTTTGTCCTTAAAGTCCAGTTTAAGAGCTTTTGCGACAGAAGCCAGCTTCAGCCCGGCACGCGAGACATACTGCTCTTTGGCATGCAGCTTAACCTC
>CAYWFI010000082.1:0-1813 GCA_964458165.1 uncultured Candidatus Saccharibacteria bacterium | reverse complement strand
TGGCGCAGAGTTTTTTGGTTACTTTTTGTCGGTACAAAAAGTAACGGGTTGGTTCTTGACCACAAGAACATTTAAAAGGAGTCTGATTCTTCTTAAAAGAACTCCTCAATCTCTCAGCTTTGCCCCAGTTTGGCCGTGCTACAATAAGGTCTAAGAATTAAAGAGGGTATTGCTCACCGTGCAAAACACAGAAGACCATAGTAATGCGCCTGCGAAACCGCGGATAAAGAAACTGAAACTTAGTTCAATCATTGGCTTGGCGGTGCTTACCGTTGCTGTTTTTGGAATTGGCTTCTCAGTTGGCAGTGGAAATCTGCAGGTTAACCGGTTTCAGGCTATAGGTGGCAACAGCGGCTTGCCGGAAACACTCGACCTTAGCAGTGTGCAAACGATCTACCAGTCGCTGCGCGACAACTTTGACGGCGAGCTGGACGAGCAAAAACTCATAGAGGGCATAAAAAGCGGTCTGGCCAAAGCCTCGGGCGACCCGTATACCGAGTATATGAACGCTACCGCTGCTCAAGAGTTTACTAACGAGCTTGAGGGTACATTCGAAGGCATTGGCGCGCAGCTAGGCAAAGACGCTGATAACAACATTATCATCGTATCGCCGATAGCTGGCTTTCCGGCTGAAAAAGCGGGCTTAAGGCCCAAAGATATCGTTGCCGAAATCGACGGCGAATCAGCCTATGATATGACTATATCCGCCGCGGTTGACAAAATACGCGGCCCCAAGGGCACTGATGTCACGCTTACCATTGTGCGTGGCGGCCAGGTAGAGGAGATTACCATTACTCGTGAGACCATAGATATACCCAGTGTCGAGTGGGAAATAAAGGATGGCGTTGGCATTATAACTATCAGCCGGTTCGGCGACGATACGGTCAGTTTAGCCCGTCAGGCTGCCCAAGAGTTCGCGTCTACCGGTGTTAAGGGCGTAGTGTTGGATTTGCGCGGTAACCCGGGCGGCTATCTGGATGGCGCGGTAGACATTGCCAGCCTGTGGCTGGATAGTGGTACTGCGGTTTTGACCGAACGGCGCGACAATGTTGTTATAGACACATTCAAGTCGCGTGGTAATACACCGCTTAAGGACATCAAGACAGTCGTGCTAATAAACGAGGGCTCTGCCAGCGCGTCAGAGATTGTTGCCGGCGCACTGCGTGATAACAACGCCGCGATACTGGTAGGGCAAAAGACTTTTGGTAAAGGCTCAGTGCAACAACCGATTAATTTGCGTGATGGCGGATTGCTCAAAATCACCATTGCCAGGTGGTTTACCCCAAGCGGCAATAATATCGACAAAGAGGGCATTGAACCTGATGAAGCAGTCGAAATATCATCCGACGACCTTGCCGCTGACCGTGACCCCCAACTGGACGCCGCCCTGCGGTCGCTTTAGTAAAAAGTTTATAAAGCTCATAAAGTTTAAAGTCCAAGCTTCTCCCACTTTATAAACTTTTCACTTTATAAACTTTCAACTCTTATGCTAGGATAAGATAGATAAAAGGTTGAGGGAGGCTAGGTGCGGCGTGGCAAAACGACCGACTAAGTATGTGTTTGTGACAGGCGGTGTGCTTTCCGGCGTAGGCAAGGGTATTACCGCCGCCTCTATTGGCAATCTCTTAAAAGCCCGCGGCTTTTCCGTTAATATTCAAAAATGCGATCCGTATCTTAATGTCGATGCTGGCACACTCAACCCAGCCGAACACGGCGAATGTTTTGTGACCAAAGACGGAGCTGAGACCGATCTGGACTTGGGCCACTACGAGCGCTTTATGGACATTGAATTGACCCAAGCTTCTAGTTTTAT
>CAYWFI010000081.1:0-1898 GCA_964458165.1 uncultured Candidatus Saccharibacteria bacterium | reverse complement strand
CCGTGGTGCCATACTTGTTTATCTTTTCCAGCACTCGAATAACATCCCAGGCATGTTTGGGGTCTAAGTTACCAGTCGGTTCGTCAGCAATCAAAATCTTGGGCTGGCGCACAATGGCCCGGGCTATGGCCACACGCTGACGTTCGCCACCTGATAGCTCTTGCGGCATACTTTTTTCTTTGCCTTTCAGGCCGACTATATCCAGCACGCGCGGTACAGTGTGTTTAATTTCTTTGCTGCTGATACCGATGATTTCCAGCGCGAAAGCCACGTTCTCGAACACTGTTTTGTTTGGCAATAACTTAAAATCCTGGAACACCACGCCAATACGCCGGCGTAGTTTTGGTATGTTGCGATCGCTTAAGGTTTCGTAATCGATACCGCCGACAATGATTTTGCCAGCAGTTGGTTTTTCCTCACGAGTTAGTAGTTTGAGCAGCGTTGACTTGCCTGCCCCGGATGGGCCGACAATAATCACGAACTCTTTTGGTTCAATGTGTAAGCTGATGCGCTCCAAGGCGGCAGAACCTTTGCGATTATAGGTTTTGCTCACACGGTCAAGTAATATCACATAAGCATTATAACATTCCGTGGCGCTGACCGACGTGCATTTTTTGTAAGAACAGGATGAGCAAGCGCCACAGGCCGCGCCTCGCGCGCCTGTAAAGCGCCCTGTTCGGCAAAAAATGCACGTCGGTCAGATTGTTTGCGGTTGTTAAAAACCATGGAAGCGGCGTTCGCGGCGTTTACTATAAATTCTGCGTATCAACCAAATAGAACTAATCAGTATAGCCAATCCGGCAAAGACGCTTACTACTGTCAGTACTGATTGCTTGTTAAGTCTTAGCCAACGGACTATTGGCGATAAAATATTATTGGGATTCTCTACCTCAATTACCGTAGACTCTCGGATGACCTCACCGTTGCGCAGACTGGTTTCTATAATAATCGTGTGCTTGCCATTAGCTACCAGTGTCGTGTCAAACGGTACCGGCTGGTTGGCTTTTTGTATAGTCCGGCCGCCAGTGGTATAAGTGAGTGTTGCTAGGTTGTCTTTGTTTTGAGATGGAGTACTGCTAAGCACCACCAGGCCGTTTATCGGATTATTAGACGGCGGTGATAATACCTGTATATCCTGGTCGGTAAGCACTACTTCGGTAGTACTGCTGCAATTGTTGCCAAAATCTTTCGGCACGCAGTCCGGCTCGGCCAGGATAACCCTGTCGACCTTAATACCAGACTGAACCCCTATTAGTTTTAGCGTATTGCCTTCTGTTTGATTAATCGATACAGTGCCCGGTTGGCCGCCGCTACGGTATGGCTGCCATGACCATTGATTCGGAATAAAGGAGTCGCTGCTGACCTCTAGGCATTCGTTGTCGTTTAATTCTGTCATAATCCGGCCGTCAACATCTGAACTTTGCATGCGCACCCAAAGAGCGAATTCTCCAGTCCTGGGTACAGTCGGCACGAACAGACGGATAGCGCCATATGTAGAGGTATTGGCGCAAGCTGCCGCTTGAGCAGATTGCGGCACGCTGACAAAAACCGCCGCGGCTATTAAAATTACTGCTACGAACCCACCGAGTTTTTTCATCTTGGTTATGATTATAGCATTTTTAGAATGGTCAATGTGCCTGACCCCGCCCGTATTTTTTTTGCAAGAACAGGGTAAGCAAGCGCCACAGGCCGCGCCCCGCGCGCCTGTAAAGCGCCCTGTTCTTGCAAAAAAAATACGGGCGGGGTCAGGCCCGGACGCTACAAGCTGTCAATAAACATGTCTATACCGCCGTCCAGCACAGCATCGGGATCGCTGCTCTCAACGCCACTACGCAAATCTTTAACCATTTTGTACGGATGCAGCACGTAGTTACGAATTTGGTTGCCCCAGGCGGCTT
>CAYWFI010000080.1:0-2073 GCA_964458165.1 uncultured Candidatus Saccharibacteria bacterium | reverse complement strand
GGCCGGACTATTTATCTATACGGCGATTCCAACGCCACTTGGGTGAACGGCGGTGTCTGGTATGACATAAAGGGTGATTCCCGCCTCAATTCGGACCAGCTGATTCGAATCGCTACCTCAATGTAGTTTCTTGACCGCATCCTGCCTCTTTTTGTTTCAAAGAAGCCCCGTGCCTGGCAATCAGGAACAGGGCGCTGTTATACTAATACTGTAATTGGAGGTTTAATATGGCTAAGCCAGCACAAGATGATGCCGTTATAAATTTTAATGTTAATCCGGAGAAATCACCGGTACTAGCAATGGACGGCTATCTAATCAGCTCGAACGAGAACTTTGTGGTGTTGGGCTTTGCCCAAAGCCTGCCAGGCACCAATCAACAGCATATCTTTAGCCGGGTAGCGATGTCACCCAAACAGGCCAAGGAGTTTCTAGGGAAACTCAGCGACCATATTCAGAAATTCGAGGTCTAACAGTGGCTCCCGAACGATTAAATATCGTCGATTTTTCATTGGGAGTGCTGAATACTGCCGAGGAAATTGAAACAGGACTTGCCCTTAATTGCCGCGACAGGAACGTAGACAGAGCATTCGAACATGCCTCACGACAGCTTAACGACTTAATTGATAGCGGCGAAGAGCCTTCTGTCGAGCTTGGCTTTAGAATTGTTACCGATGCGTTCGGTTCTGACAGCGTACAGGGCACCATGATTAACCTGGCTGGGTGGGGGTACTTGCGGCAATTAGGCGATTCGTTTTTTTATGGTTTCGACCGGAACGGGCATGAGACCGCCGAGGCTTTTCACGAAGCCAAACGTATACCTGGCAATATCAACACGTATCGCAGGCTTGCGCCAGGCTTTATTCAGATGCTCCGCTGGGGAGAAATAGTCCCTGTTATTGAACGCCAGGTGAGTTAAGCCGGTTACGCACGCGTTCGTCGCCCATAGTTTGCTGCAGAACGTAAAGGTCTGGCGTACGGCTTTTGCCGGTCAGTCTGACGCGGATAATCCGCGTGTAGTCGCGCATGTGCAGGCCGGTACTTTCGGCGCCCTTGCGGGTTTTGGCAAGCCAATCCTCCTGCGTATCGGTATAACTATAGTCACTCAAATATCTGCCTAAAGTTTGTTGTACGGCATCTTTGCCTAAATCCTCGAGTTCTTCGGCCACGCGGTTTTTGAAGTCAGTTTCAAATAGCTCGTCAAAGAAATAACCGTACTGTTCATAAGCATCACCCCATTTAGCAAGGTCTTTACGCGGTTTGTCGCCGGTACGCTCGATGCTCAGCACCTTATTCGTATAGTCTGGATCGGCTTGCAGGGCAGTTTTGAACTTGCCATCGGCCTGACCCAAAACTCGTGCGTCAAACTCGTCCTGAGGCAGCGCGGCAATGTAATCTTTGGCATAATCTTCAAGCTTCCGTATATCCAGCAGCGGCGCGCGGCTGGCAGCCAGTTTTTCTAAGGAAACAGGGAAGTCTGTCAACGGTTTGTCAGGGTTTGCCCGGTACCAATCCTCAAAGTTTGAGTTCGCCAGACCAAGCAGATAAGCCTTAATGGCTTCGACCGGATAGCCGGCTTTGAGCCAATATTGCACATCGGCTTCGTCGTCCTTGCGCTTGGATAATTTGCGTTTGCCGCCGCCGTTTTTGTCCAGAACGGAAATCGGCGCGAAGTGGCCGTAGGTGAACGGCTCCAACCCTAACGCCTGGCAAAGTTCAATATGCAGCGCGGCAGACGGCAGCCATTCGTCGCTGCGAAACACTTTGGTAATACGCATCAGGTAATCATCTACCACGTGGGCCAAGTGGTAGGTGGGCAGGCGGTGCTCGTCGCTTTTAATCAGCGGCACGTCCAAATCGTTCTCTGGCACTTCCATCTTGCCCTTAAACACGTCTGTGTAGGTGATGCGCTTGTCGTGTGAGCCCCGTGAACGGAAACGCAGTACGAACGGTTTGCTCCCGTCAAGCGCGGCATTGATGTCATCTTCGGACTTATCGCGCCACAGCGCCCACTCGCCGTAGTAGCCAGGGCGGAGTTTTTTACTTTGCTGGTCCTTTACGGCTACCTGCAGTTCT
>CAYWFI010000079.1:0-2127 GCA_964458165.1 uncultured Candidatus Saccharibacteria bacterium | reverse complement strand
ACGCCGTTGTAATATCCCGGCGGCGGAAGGCGGCCAGGCCAACGACAAGCAAGCCAAGTGCGAGAGCGGTAAGTATAAAGAGTGGCTTCCAGACAACGCCGGCGGCTGGCGCGGCAGCAATGTGCGCGAACGGCGTGGCATTCAGGAAACTGTCCGGCAGTTTGAGTAGCGCGCCGAACTGGCCGATGAATATGACGTAAGTAAACGCCAGCCAGGTGACAAGCAGCGTTGCCTTGGGCAGCAGTCCGAAAATAAAAACCGCCAGACCGGCAAACAACAGGAGTGCTGGCAGGTAACTGAGCGCCGCGAGCGCATACGACCCAAGACCCCATTCGGTCAGCGGGATACCCCCGGCTATCCCCGCGCTAGCAGCAGTTACCAGACCCGATACAACCAATATAATAAGGCTGCCTACGCTCACGACAAGAACGTGTGATAGCACCCATTTTTTGCGGCCGAGGGCGGTGGCCAGCAAGGATTCGGCGTAGCCCCGTACCTCTTCGCTGCGTACGCGCTGCATAGACTGCACGACATAGGCGATGACTATCATCGCGATCATGGCAAGCATGGCTGACAGAAAGATATCGGTGAAGCTGCCCTCGCCGCCCAAGGCGGCGACATATTCACGCATGACGTCTGATTCTTCGACAAATCCAAGCACCTCATGCACCATACCGCCTGTCACGGCAGCCGTAACAGCCGCGCCGATAAGCCAGCCGATGAACACGCCCTTTTGTAGCCGTACGGCGAGCCCAAGCGACGAGGCGGTAAGCAGGGCAGCTGAAGCGCGCGGCGCGCCGGCGCGGGCGGGCAGAATGCCTGATCCGACATCGCGCCGGGTCAGCAAGCTATACGCGGCAGCAAGGGCGAAAACACTAAAGACCACCGGCAACAGCAACGCCCACCAGTGTTGTTCGGTTAGCGGCCGCGCCGCCTGCAGCCAGCCAAACGGGCTCAGCCACGAAGGCCACAGTGGACGAGATAAGCCATCGGCACCAGTGTTTGCAAGCACATCCCCGACGCCGCGCAGCAAAAACGCCGCGCCGATAACAATCGCGCCCATGCTGCTGGCACCCCGGGCACTGCCCGAAAGCTGGGCCGTGACAGCCGCAATCGCCGCGAAACTTATGCCAAGCATCCCCTGGCCAATGCCGTATAGCCAGGCTTGGGACTGAGTGATTTCCTCGTGCCCGCCCAGCACAAGTGCCAGACCTACTGCCACCACCGTATTAGCCGCCAGTGCCAGTAGCAAGGCAGATGTTAGGGCCGAAAACCGCCCGACGCGCGCCGATTGCAGCAGCTCGGAGCTACCAAGCTCTTCGTTGTGCCGGGTGTGCCGTACAATCAGCAGCACGTTCATAAACGCAATCGCCAAGCCCACGTAGAGCATAGTCTCGGCAGTTACGATCGCGCCGAAGGCCGGGCTGTCTACATTGCCCGCGAATAATTTGCCGATAGCGCTGGTGCTGATGGTGGCGTAATACGTCTCGCGCATTTCCGGCGAACTGTAAGTTTCTGTAAGCGCCGGCAGCATCATAGCCAGAAGCCCCACGATAGCAATAATCCAGATAGGCAGCTTTACGCGGTCACGCCTAAGCGCCAGACGCGCGAGCCGGCGGGTTCCTGCAAGGGCGCTCACTACGCGCCCCTTTCAGGACCAATTTTCAATTCACAATTCACAATTTTCAATGATAGAAGCGACAAAGTCGCGACTTTGAAAACGGCCGAGGGTAAACGCAAGGTGAACGGTAAACGGAAAATGGAAAATGGTATCGTCACTTCTCTTCCCCGTAATGGCTGAGGAACAAATCTTCAAGCGCTGGCGGCCGGCTCGTGAAGTCGGTTACTGAACGAGCGGCCAGGTACTTCAGTACCTCGGCTGCTGCCCCGTGATCGATCTCGAACTCGACCGCGTTGCCACGCGCGGAAACATTATATACGCCCTTAACCTTTGCGATGCCGGACAGGTCTTCTGTGGAGATGGCTGTAATGACGGTGCGGTGCTGGCTCTGTAGTTCCTCGAGCGTGTTTGAAGCCACGGCCCGGCCCTCGCGGATGATTGCGACACGGTCACAGAGCGCCTCGACCTCTGCCAGGATATGGCTTGATAGCAACACGGTTTTGCCC
>CAYWFI010000078.1:0-2141 GCA_964458165.1 uncultured Candidatus Saccharibacteria bacterium | reverse complement strand
GTAAATATTCCGGAGACGTACGGCGGCAGTGCCTACGCGCTTAAGAAAGCTGCCCATGCCGGCGATATTAAAGTGGCATTCCCCATAATTCTGAAACGCGCGGATGCTGACAGAGGTATTGATAATTTTAAAATAACTTCCGCGGAAGAGGTTGCGCAGACGCTTGAAGGTTATGACGAGCTATCGATATGGATTGCCCAGGAATTCGTACCGAACGAAGGCTACTACCTCGTCAGCTTCTACGGCGAGCGGCCGGTATTCTCTATCTTCAGAGGGCTTGAAGCACGGCCTGACGGTAACGAAAAACTTGCCCATATGTTCAAGCCTAAAGGCGGTGCCAACGCGCAGCTTATAGAAATCGGCGAACTTCCTGAATCTGTACTCAAAGAATCGCAAGCCGCCATTCGCGCCCTCGACCGCCAGATCGCGAGCGTGGACAGCCTGTATGACCCGGCGACCCAACGTACTTACGTACTAGAGGTGAACTATAACCCCCAGTTGGTTACTATCACTACCTTCGCGGACATAAGGAAAAAGGCGTTCCTGGACGGTATAAAAGAAATCGGTGGAAAGCGATAAAACTCTGTACAAAATATAAAAAGAATGCTATAATATGAGCATGCGAGAGAATAGCCGAACTTGTTCAGGCTATTCCGAGCAACGCAATATAATTTCAATGAAATAATTTACACATGAAAGCAAAAGATATCATCGGACAAGCAGCACGCATTAATCTACCTGATCTAGGTGTGGATAACGTGCATGCCCGCGTAGATACGGGCGCGAAAACCTGCGCCATCTGGGCGTCCACAATTGTCCGCAAAGATGATAATACGCTTGAAGTAATCTTTTTTGGACAGGATTCACCTCACTATACCGGCAGAGCTATTCAGTTTAAAGATTTCTCCGAAACGGTTGTAGCTAGCTCTAACGGCGAGGCCGAGCATCGCTACAAAATCAAACTTACGGTAACCGTCCAGGGTCGTACGATCTATGCATCCTTCACCCTGGCAGACAGGGCGCATCAGTCATATCCTGTTCTCCTTGGCCGCAACATCTTGCGGAATAAATTCATAGTTGATGTTAGCATAGGGGATGTGCACACAGAGTCCGAAAAGAAGAGAAGCGTACAACTTCAAGAGATACTAAACAGCAAGGCGAAAATATGAAGATAGCTATACTTTCTAACGGGGATGCGAACTACTCCACCAGGCGGCTCAAAGAGGAAGCTCTCAAACGCGGGCATGAAGTCGACATAATCAAGTACAAACACTGCCACGCTGCTATTGAACAGAGTAATCCAGTAGTGCGTTACAAGGGCGAGGCTCTGACTGGTTATGATGTAATTATTCCGCGCATTGCCACGAATATGACCCGTTACGGCACTGCTATTGTCCGACAATTTGAGATGCAGGGGGTTTTTACTACTGCCAGCTCTATTGCCATTGTGCGTTCGCGCGACAAGCTACGAGCCATTCAATTACTGTCTCGGGCTGGCGTGGGTATACCAAAGACGGTATTTACCCGATCTATTAACGACATTGAAGACCTGATTGACGACATGGGCGGTTACCCGGTGATTATCAAGCTGGCTCGCGGTACGCACGGCAATGGCGTGGTGCTGGCCGAGACCAAAAAAGCTGCCAAATCCGTAATGCAGGCATTTTATGTGATGGACGATGATGGCACGAACATTTTGTTACAAGAATTTGTCAAAGAATCGGCTGGTCAGGACATTCGTGCCTTTGTAGTTGGTGGTAAAGTCGTTGCCAGCATGAAGCGCCAGTCCTTGGATGATGATTTTCGCTCTAACCTACACCAGGGCGGTGAAGGCACGGCAATTAGGCTTACGGAAGACGAGAAAAAGACCGTACAAAAAGCCGCCAAGGCTATGGGGCTGCCTATCTGCGGGGTTGATATAATGCGTTCAGACCGCGGCCCGCTGGTGCTAGAAGTAAACAGTAGCCCGGGCTTTAGTATCGAGCACGTAACCGGCCGTAACGTGGCTGAGAAAATTGTCGAATATGTCGAACAAAATGCCAAAGGACGACAACGTAAAGACCGCGTCGGCGCGTAGCAAATCTAATATTTTACGATGGGTTCCAGCTATTATTGTGCTAGCTTTGCTGGCCGTATTTGCG
>CAYWFI010000077.1:2229-2546 GCA_964458165.1 uncultured Candidatus Saccharibacteria bacterium | reverse complement strand
CAATCAACTAGTTTAGTTTGTCAGCCTATCACGCGGAAGACCACGGTAGTAAGGTTTTCAACCTACCACACGGTAAACTTCTTCCAGTGTGGTTTCACCGGCAATAACTTTTAGAATACCCTTTTGTATCATGGTCAACATACCACTACTACCGGCAGCGGCTTCGATTTCTTGGGCAGAGGGCCTTTTTTTGACATTTTCCAGAAGCTCCCGGACCGGACCGGACATCGTAAACTGTTCGCGCAGAGCAATTTGGCCGCTATAGCCATAGGGATTCCCGGGCGAACTGCCGGGATCATACAGTTTTAGTCCGCTGA
>CAYWFI010000077.1:0-2219 GCA_964458165.1 uncultured Candidatus Saccharibacteria bacterium | reverse complement strand
CAATGCTCTCTGGCAGGCTGTGTAAAACTTCGTTAATTTTGTTCCATTCGACTTCGGTGGGGTCACGCTGCTGCTTAAGTTCGTCGTCTAGGCGCCGTACCAGGCGCTGCGCCATAACCAGGCGGATAGCCGATACAAACAACGGGTTCTGGCCGATGACGTCCTCCAAACGGGTAAGAGCAGCTGAGGCTGACGAGGCATGGAATGTACTTAGTACCAAATGGCCTGTTAGCGAAGCCTGAAGCGCGGTTTTAGCGGTTTCGTTATCACGGATTTCGCCAACCATGACGATGTCCGGGTCAAGACGCAGAATGGCTCGTAGCTTAGCCGCGAAGCTGCCATCGTTACCGCCACTGCTCGTGTCCACTGGTATCTGTACAATGCCGCCAAACTGATACTCTACCGGGTCTTCGATAGTGATAATTTTGCGCTCTTCCGAGTTCAATGAATTCAACATGGAGTATAACGTGGTTGTTTTACCCGATCCAGTCGGCCCGACAATCAGCACCAGGCCGCTAGGCTTAGCAATGATTTCGTCTACAACTGACCGTTCCGGGCCGCTTAGACCCAAACGGTCCAGAGTGTAGTTCTCTTGAGCCATGTTGAACAAACGCATTACAACATCTGTGCCATTGACGGTTGGGACTGTTTCCAAACGCACATTCACCTGGACTGTGCGATCATCAGCCATCGTCAGATCTTGGGATATATGCCCTTGCTGGGCATCCGGATCAGCGGTAGAAACATTGGCGGCGCTGGCAATGACGCTCAGTAAAATACGATAACGTTCATGATCAATTGTGGCTATAGGGTGTAATACGCCGTCTATCCTGAACCGGAAACGAACGTTTTCCCGCTGGCACTCCAGATGGATATCGCTGGCGTTCAGGTTGTGGGCTTGCTCAACCAGATACGCCAGCATGTCGTCCGGCCGTATTTCCTGCAACATCTTGGATACGTTCTCTACCAGATCTTCGGTACCAGCTGTGTTGAGTTCAATATCTTGATAGACAACCTGTTTTGGCGGATCGTACAGCTTCATATAATCGCCGTAGCTAGTGTCAGATATCAGCGCGAAACTAATACGATGATCGGCAAAGCGCTGCTGCAACTGCTTCATGGTAACCTGCGAGGTCGTATTCGTAACACCGAATGTTACGTTATTTTGATCGACAATCAACGGAATTACTTTTAGGCTGTGGAGTTCCGGCACAGACAGAAACTGCAGATACAACTGTTTGTTAGGCAGCTGTGTCGTATCAATATACGGCAGGCCTAATATCTGGGCGCGGCGCTGCGTATTCTGTTCTTCTTCCCGTCTGGCACTCAATGACATATGTGCCTATTATAACCTTAAGCAAGAAACTAGAAAACCGAAAATAGATATTGGAATAATCTTTGATGCTTTTTCTTCTGGTTTCTAATTTCTGATTTCTGTATTCTACTAAAGATAATGAGAGAACTTTATATCATTGCCCACAATATACGAAGCACACACAACGTCGGCTCATTGCTGCGTACGGCCGAGGGCCTTGGGGTTACGAAAATCTATCTGACTGGCTACACTCCGTATCCCGCCAAAGCGAATGATAGCCGTCTGCCCCATTTGGCGACCAAGTTAGATGCTCAGATAGCTAAAACAGCCTTAGGCGCGGAGAAACTGCTGCCATGGGAATACGCAGAGGACATAAACTTAGTCATAAAGGAGCTGGCACAGAGAGGGGTCGCAATAGCCGCGCTTGAGCAGTCTGACACAGCTATTCCAATAACTAACTATAAAGCCCCCGCAAGACTTGCATTACTGCTGGGCGAAGAAGTAAACGGCATACCACCGGAGCTACTCAGCGATATTGACACGCATCTGGTCATACCAATGTTTGGCAAAAAAGAGTCCTTTAATGTCGTACAGGCCGCCGCGATGGCATTGTTCCAGCTGCGTTTTCATTGAAAAGAGCTGTCCTAGTGCCTCACCTTTAATCCGTAGGGGTGAGCAAGCGCCATGGGCGAGCCAAAGGCTCCCCATAAAGCGCCCCGGAGGATTAAAGGTGAGGCACTAGGACAGCTTCCCTTAATTTGCCGTACTTTGTTTTTTCTTATGCTATACTAGAACTCAAGGTTTAAAAAATGAAAAAGACCCAAAAAAAACCAGTCAAAACTAAACCCCGCGGCAAAACCTTGCAAAAACAAAGCAAGCGACGGTCGTTTTTTGGCCGGGTAAA
>CAYWFI010000076.1:0-2588 GCA_964458165.1 uncultured Candidatus Saccharibacteria bacterium | reverse complement strand
CAACTGCGGTATTATCCGCTACCTGGTGATATTCATTAACGTTCTGTCCGCGCTGGTCGGTGTGGTGGTTGTGGGTTCTATCATATACGGCGGTATACAGTACTCTATGGCGGGCAGCGACCCGCAAAAGGTAGCAGCCGCCAAGGAACGCATCCGTAATGCCCTGATTGCCCTGTTCTTCTTCTTGTTTATGTACGCGCTTCTGAACTATCTGGTGCCAGGGGGCGTGTTGTGATGAGGCGTATAATTATTGGCATATTCGCGGTCTTGGCCCTACCGGCCGCGTTATTGCTGTTTAACCCCGCCGCGCCAACCGTTTCCGCGGCTAATACCGGCACCGCTAGCGCCGCCCGCTGTTCTACTTCGTTTCTTGGTCTGCCAACCTGGTTTAGATACCTGGAATTCAATAGCGAATGCGAGATTATTGGTCCGAACGACCCTGCCACCGGCAAACTTGACTGGCAGGCCGCGGCAGGCCGGGTCGGGCTGGCGGTTATAGAAATCCTTACCCGTCTGGCGGCGTTGGTGGCGGTTGGGTTTGTCATGTACGGCGGTTTCCGCTACATTACCTCGCAGGGCGATCCGGAGAGTGCTAAATCCGCCCGGCAAACTATAATTAACAGTCTGATAGGGCTGGTTATCAGCTTGATAGCAACCGGTGTGGTCGCGTTTATAGCTAATAGCCTGACATCATGAAATATTTTCTTACAAAATTCGCGGCTATCATTAACGAGGATGATATCAACATACCCAAGACCGATCTGGATACTGTCGGCGGTAACTCGCCCGTTATTACCGGGCTGAACATATTCTTTGGTATTGCTGCGGCGGTCGCGGTGCTTGTTATTGCCATAAGCGCGCTCAGAATAGTCATATCCAGGGGTAACTCGCAGGATGTCACCAAGGCCCGTGATGCTATTATCTATGCTTCTGTCGGCCTGGTTGTTATTATGACGGCCTTTGCGATCGTAACCTTTGTAGTGGGGCGCATTTAATGAAGCGCCTACTTGCTGCCCTGACCATCTTGTCGCTGTTTGTCCTGCCGATTATGCCGGTGTCGGCTCAGTACGACCCTTTTGGTAATGTTTGCGATCCCTCCGATCCTCTAACCAGCAGCTCTGAAGTTTGTCAGGCCGCGAATGACCCAACCAACCCGGTATCCGGAGAGGACGGCGTGCTGGTGACAGTACTTAACATCATATCTTTCGTAATTGGCGCGGCCTCGGTGTTGATGGTCATGGTGGGTGGGCTCAAGTACATTACCGCCAATGGCGACAGCAATAGCATATCCAGCGCTAAGAACACAGTCCTCTACGCCCTTATTGGCCTGGCGGTATTTGTACTGTCGCAAGCGATTATAATATTTGTAGTCAGTAGACTCTAACAAGGAGACACAAGACCATGCGTATACTAAAATCAATCCTCATGCTGCCGGTGGTGCTGGCAATCCTTGCCCTGCCGGTGTTCGCGACTGACACGGCGTTCGCGGTAGATGACCCGGCAAAACAGGCTGCCTGCGAGGGGCTTGGCCGGGACCCTGCAGAGTGCACAAACACCGGTTCTAATACCCAGATAAACAACGTTGTTGCCGCGGCTGTAAATATACTTTCTTGGGTAGTCGGTGTCGCGGCGGTTGTCATGATAATTATTGGCGGATTCAAATATATTACCGCCGGGGGCGACAGCAACAGTATATCCAGTGCCAAAAGCACCATAACCTACGCCGTTATCGGTCTGGTTATAGCTGCGCTGGCCCAGGTTATGGTTCAGTTTGTCTTAAACAAGGTTACTTAAGGTAACTTGCCTGCCGGGCGCCTGGGTGATATAACTTAATACAAACATAAGATTTTAAGCATAAACAAGGAAAATGTATGACGCAAACCATTAAACGAATATCCATAACGCTGGCAGCGGTAGCGGCAGCATTGTTACTGGCCATGTCTGCCAGCTCCATTGTTTCTGCTCAGGGACCGAGCATTCAAGGCAGTTTGTGCCAGGGCAGCGGACTTCAGGGCGACCTGGACAATGTTAGCCAGGCCGATTGTAATACGGCCGATTTTGCCACTACCGGCGAAAGCGCCAACAGCCTCGTCGCTACCGTCATCAACATCTTCTCACTGGTGGTTGGTGTCATATCCGTCATCATGATTATCTTCGGCGGTTTTAGATACATTACCTCGGGCGGTGCCTCAGACAAAGTAACCAGCGCCAAAAACACTATCATGTACGCCATCATCGGCCTGGTGATAGTCGCCCTGGCTCAGTTCATCGTCCAGTTCGTGTTAGGTAAGACCACGAGTTTGTAAACAGCGTTAATTTACAAAGAATATAATAAAGGGGAACAAACAAAATGATTAAAAAGCTCAAACAAATTACAGCGGCATTAGCCCTGGGGTTAATATTGGCTTTGCCTGCCAGCGCCGTAGTAAGCGCTACAGATCCCGATATACAAGGTCAGCTTAATCAAGGCACCTGTTTGTCGACGGATGCTGGAGATTGTCCTCAAGGCGACCCTACGGAACAAGCCAACAGTCTCGTCGCTACCGTCATCAACATCTTCTCACTGGTGGTTGGTGTCATATCCGTCA
>CAYWFI010000075.1:0-2595 GCA_964458165.1 uncultured Candidatus Saccharibacteria bacterium | reverse complement strand
ATCCTCATACCATCTGCCGATAAGGTGCAACATCTGATGATGTCTATATGAACCTAGATAGTAAAAAGATAAAGGACGGTTCCACCGGACTTTCCTCTTGCTGTTACCAGTTTGAGGCTTATGACCTTCACGTTACGTACGTACGGCCTGCCGACGGAGCTCAGTGATTGGTGAGGTCACCTCGTTGCTCGCTGTGTATTGTATCACATACGAGCGGATGTTGCCCCCACCTGCAGGCTACTATACACGTACTAGCAGCATAGTGCTAGTACTTATTTTAGATTTTTATGGTTTTTTAGCCACTACCCTGTGGATAATGTGGAAAGCTCATTTGCCACATCTTATGCGCCTGGTGGTATGTTTCTACAGAAATCCAGATTTTGGCGAAATTTAAAATTGCGACGCTTTGTTCGCTTTTTCTATCACCTCTGTTGTTTGCTTGCTTATCTTTTAGTTTTCAGGTATATTCAATCTGTTACACGGGCGATTAGCTCATTTGGCTAGAGCGCCACATTGACGTTGTGGAGGTGATAGGTTCGAATCCTATATCGCCCACCAATAAAAGCTCCTCTGATAAAGAGGAGCTTTTATTTACCAGGAAACCCTACTCTTGACGCTCCAAAGTTGCCCATCGACTTTCGAAAAACCAGCTTGACCATTCATCTGCATCTGCCGGGGCTGTGTTTAATGGCCGGTGATGGCAAGCCATGCCATGCGGCGCAAAGCTGCCTGCTTCATAAGGATCCTGCTCCTCCAGCAGAACTTCACCGCTCCATAAGGCCAGACTGCCGATACCTTTTTCAAAAACTGTTAGTCTGTCGCCATTCCCTATAAGTACCAAGCCTTTATATCCCCACCTCTCTTCAAGCACGGTATTCGAAGCTCGTGCGATATCAGTCACGCCATCATTCCACAAGATATCCAAAAACGAAACGTCACCTATCCTGCCAACCTCAAAAGCCGTTCCATCCTCCCTGTAAGAACTGTCCACTTTACCCCGTCTAAAGATATCCTGCGGATCATATACTGAGTGGCCTTTAAATACTCCGTAGTTGGGCTGCTGATACGTTATGTGCGCGGAATCCTGAAGCGCGAAGTAGCCGCCCTCAGTACCTGTTTCCGAATGGAAATCAAGCTTACCTGTCTTCATCATTACCTCCTCTATACTCTTCGCAGATTCGCGTAAGATAGCGCAGATTGTGGATACTTGCCAAACTGCCAGCCAGGGGTTCGCCTACCTTAAACTGGTGGCGCAGGAAGCCCCTGGAATAGCCGTTGGCGCAAGTGTAGCAATCACAGCCAGGCACAATTGGCTCTGGGTCTTCGGTGTATTTAGCATTGGTTAGATGAATCTTCTCATCGCCTTCAATCCATACGGTCGCATGTCTGGCATTCCTTGTCGGCAGTACGCAGTCCAACATATCAATACCATGCTCAATCGCGTACCGCACGTCTGGCGGATCGCCCACGCCTAACAAAAAACGCGGCCGGCCGGAGTCATCATACAGCGGTGCCAGGTATTCTAAAATTTCATACATTTCGGTTTTTGTTTCGCCCACTGACAAGCCACCAATGGCAATACCGCCAACATCACTCGACTGAACAAATTCCAAACTTTTGCGCCGCAGGTCCTTGTCCAGACCGCCTTGCACTACTCCAAACAAGATTGGTTTTTGTTCGCTTGGTACATCCTTGGTCAATCTCTTAAACTCACTTATGCAACGCTCCAGCCAGCGATGCGTACGCTCAAAAGCTTCTAGCGTTTTAGTACGTTCCTGCTCATCAAGCCCAGTCAGGTGGTCAAAGGCCACGATCATATCCGCGCCTAGTTCAAGCTGTATTTGAATAGACTTCTCTGGGCTTATAAACCGCATTTCGCCCGTTACGGGATGCTTGAACTCTACGCCCTCTTCGGTAATTTTACGGAGCTTGCTCAAAGAGAACACCTGGAATCCGCCGCTGTCGGTCAATATCGGACCCTGCCACTTACCAAAGCCATGCACCCCGCCAAGCTTGTTCACAATTTGCTCACCCGGCTGCAAATGCAAATGATAAGTATTAGCCAGTACCACCTGCACGCCTGTAGCGGCCACTTGCTCGACAGTCAGGCTTTTGACCACCCCCCTAGTGCCATCTGGCATAAAGGTGGGTGTTCGCACATCTCCACGGCGTGTATGCAGCACCGCGTTCCGGCTGCCGTCCGGGTTAATTACTATATCTGTTAGTAATGTATTTTTTACACTCATAAACAGAGGTAAGTATAGCATAAGTATTGACTTATTTATAATATTATGTTAACATAAGCGTGTTAATCGGGAGTTTTTGGTGAGTAAATCTCAGCCAACAACGCTTGACGGCTTTAAGCTTTTCTACGAAGAGCTAATAAATATAAAGCCAGCCAAGCAACGGTTGCGCCGGCCTCGCGCCCAGGCGTAACGCGAATAACATTAAGAGGTGGCAATGCAAAATCCCTGGGATTACTCCCGGGGATTTTTCTATCACTTTTAATCCTCCAGGGCGCTTTATAGGTGAGCTGAAGCTCAGCCTATGGCGCTTGCTCACCCTTACGGATTTAAAGGTGAATGCGGATCAGTT
>CAYWFI010000074.1:0-2610 GCA_964458165.1 uncultured Candidatus Saccharibacteria bacterium | reverse complement strand
ACCTTACTACCGTGGTCTTCCGCGTGATAGGCTGACAAACTAAACTAGTTGATTGGTTCAGGTTTAATAACCCCGGCTACAGCCTCTACCACACCCGAGTCAAAGGGACCGGGGATGATTTTATCAGCGGTTGGTTCTGGCACGAGCGCCGCGAGCGCCTTGGCTGCCGCTAGTTTGTGCTCGTCAGTAATTTTAGTTACGCCATTATCTAAAGCGCCCCGGAATATGCCTGGAAATCCCAAAGAATTGTTGACCTGGTTAGGATAATCGCTACGACCGGTAGCTACTACTGCCGCCCCGGCGGCGATAGCCTGATCGGGTAAAATTTCTGGTTCCGGATTAGCCATGGCGAAGATAATTGCTTTGTCGGCCATATTACCCACCATTTCCGCTGTCAAAAGTCCTGCCTTTGACACGCCGATAAATACATCAGCACCCATCAGGGCGTGTTCTAACGAACCATCGATTTGATTGGGATTTGTAAACACCAACAGAGAGTGTTTTTCTTGGTTCAAATCCTGTCGATGCACGCTCAGGATGCCTTTGCTGTCTACGGCCAGGATTTCCGCGCTAGTGTATAGATTTAACAGCTTGACAATAGCAGTTCCAGCAGCACCGGCACCCACTACGACAATACGGGTGTCGTCCAGATTCTTACCGGTGACTTTGGCAGCGTTTATGAGGCCGGCGAGGGTCACAATGGCTGTGCCATGCTGATCGTCGTGCATAACCGGGATATTCAGTTCGGCCTTGAGCCGTTCTTCTACCTCAAAACACTTGGGCGCGGCAATGTCTTCTAAATTAATGCCGCCAAAACTCGGGGCGATGGCTTTGACAGCCGCCACGATTTCGTCTGGTGTGTGGACATCAAGTACAATCGGTACGGCATCAATGTCCGCGAAATGCTTGAACAGCATCGCTTTGCCCTCCATCACCGGCATGGCGCCGTAGGGACCGATATCACCGAGCCCCAAAACGGCCGAACCGTCAGATACGACGGCTACCAAATTATTCGTCCATGTGTAGTCGCGCAGCTCAGCAGGGTGTTCAGCCGTGTGTTTGGCGACACCGCCAACGCCTGGCGAGTAATACATACTAAGTTTCTCTTTACTGTCAGGGATATCACGTAGGGCGGTAGTAATTTTACCCTTGTGTTGTTTATGCAGCTCCAAGGCTTGTTCGTAAATATCCATGATAGGTAGTTTACCATTTACTATTCACTGTTTACTATGCATTCCTCGTTCATAGTTTGCGGCAGACAAATACCGGTAAGCATATGGTAAAAGGCAAAAAGTAAACGGAAAATGGTTTCCCCTCTTGAAATAAGAGGTGAAACGCTGTATAATGACCCGAGTTATGGACAAAACCGTGAAAGCTTTGGAAGCAAGCCAGAAAAAACACCAGGTCGTCGATGTACGCAGCGGCGATACTGTGAAAGTGCACCAAAAAATCCGTGAAGGCAATAAAGAGCGTATTCAGATCTTCGAAGGCCTGGTTATTCGTACTGATCGGAAGGGCTCGCATACCAGCAGCATTACCGTACGACGCATTGCCAGCGGTATTGGCGTTGAGAAGACTTACCTGATGCACTCGCCGCTAGTGGTCAAAGTAGAAGTCACCAAGCGCTCAAAAGTCCGCCGCAACTACCTAAGCTACATGCGCCAGCGTTCCGGCAAGTCGGCCCGGCTTACCGGCACAATTTTTGATAAAGAAGCAGTTAACACAGTCGAGGAAGACCCGGCTATTGCTGCCGCCGAGGCAGAGCTGAAAGCTCAAGCCGAAGCCGAGCACAAAGCCGCCGAAGAAGCCAAGGCAAAAGAAGAAGCCGAACGCGAAGCCAAAGTTGCTGAAGCCCTAGCTCAGCACGAAGAAGCCTAAAAGAATTTTTTTACTCTGTACTACGTACTCTGAACTCTGTACTCTAAGGACATGACTGGGATTGATGAAGTCGGGCGGGGAGCTTGGGCCGGACCTCTGTTGGTGGTAGCGGCACGCGAGGTGGCGGCTTTGCCGCCGGGCCTGAAAGATTCTAAGCTGCTTTCCAAGCATCGCCGCTACCAACTATACCGTCTGCTCGTCGGCGTTTGTGAATTTGGCGAGGGCTGGGTGGCTCCGGGCGAAATCGACCGGCTGGGGCTAACTGGCGCCATGCGGCTTGGTACTGCTCGCGCGCTCGACGCGTTGGAAGTCAAAAAGGACGAACGAATTATCTTTGATGGCAATATAAACTACTGCGACCCCAAGTTTTATCAGGCGGCAGCAGTGATTGATGCCGACGCGCTTTTCCCGATTGTCAGCGCGGCCAGCATCTACGCCAAAGTCACACGCGACAAATATATGGCCGAACTTCCCGAGCGTTACAAAACGTACGAATTCGACAAGCACGTTGGCTATGGCACAAAGCAGCACAGCGAATTATTAAAATTATATGGCGTCAGCGATCTCCATCGCCGCAGTTTCGCGCCAGTAAGGACGTTGTTATGAACACGGTTTCTGCCGGCAGGAGCGCGGAGCAGGCTGTCGCCGCCAGGTTAGCCAGTCAAGGTTACAAAGTGCTGGAGCTGAACTGGAAAACCAAATTCGCCGAGATTGATATCGTGGCTCAAAAAG
>CAYWFI010000073.1:0-2925 GCA_964458165.1 uncultured Candidatus Saccharibacteria bacterium | reverse complement strand
CCATCTGTTACAATGATAGCTGAATAAAGAGGAGTTCATCCGCCATGAGCAAGTTTGACCAAGCTAAAATGCTAATGAAAGTCAAAAAACTGCAAAAGGAATTGCAGAAAGAGATTATAACCGTAGAAGCCGGCGACGGCGCGGTACAGGTAGAAATAAACGGCGAACAGAAAATTAAAAAAATCCATATCGATCCAGAACAGGTGGATCTAGAAGATATCGGCGTGCTGGAACGCAACGTCGAAGAAGCCGTCAAAGAAGCAATCAAAGCCAGCCAAAAACTGGCTGCCGATAAGATGCAGCCAATGATGGGGATGCTCGGCAATTTAGGGCTTTAAATTACCTGCGCCGTTCACTGTTTACGGTTTACCGTGCACAGAAAACGGACAATGGTAAACGTATGGTAAAAGGTAAATAGTAAGCGGTAAATAACTTGTCAGTTTTGCCAAAATCATTAGAGAAACTCATCGAAGCCCTGGCTGTTTTGCCGGGTGTTGGTTCGCGCACGGCCGAGCGTTACGCTTATTATCTGTTCCGTGCCGATCCAAACAAGACGCACGTCCTGGCAGATTCGCTGGAGAAGCTGCATAGTGGCACCGCGTATTGTCAAAAAACTTTCGCGCTGATCGAAGCAGGGCAAGAACTGTCGCCGCTATATACCGATCCAGGCCGGGATAAAAAGCTGGTGGCCGTCGTGGCCGAGCCGTTCGATATCCTGGCACTTGAGAAAACCGGCCAATTTAAAGGCACATATCATGTCTTGGGCGGTCTAGTGTCGCCAATTGACGGCATCGGGCCGGAACAGCTGACTATTCCAAAGCTCGTGAAGCGTATCGATGACGATAAGGTCGAAGAAATCATCCTGGCGACTAACGCCAGCGTAGAAGGCGAATCAACCGCGCTTTATATCCAACAGCAAATCGGCGACCGTAAACTAAAAGTTACCAGACTAGCCCGCGGCCTACCTATCGGCGTCGATCTCGAATACGCGGACCAGATTACACTGGCGCGCGCGCTTGAAGGCCGCACTTCTGTCTAATACTACTCGTCGCTAGCAAGCTTTTGTCTGGCCAATTCTGCGATCCTTTTCCTGGTTTCAGGCTTTATCCCACTATGCACAACACTATCAATCACTGTTCCACCAGCCTTGAGCTTGGCTTCAGCCAGAGATTTTAGCGCGGCTTTATTGGCATCTGATACAGCAGGTTCGGTCTCTAGCTGGGGGTGTTCCAATGCGTCTTTGAGCGCTGCCAATCCATTATCAATTATCTGTTTTACGCGTTGTTTTGAAATACCAAGTAACTCGCCAATCTCGCGATATGTCATTTCTTCTCCACTATAAAACGCGTGATACAGTACTGCCTTGGTTCGCTCTGGCAATTTGGCAGTCTTGTTATTGACCAGTTCTTTAAGACTCAGTAGATCGTCAATATTCTCAAACGCATCGACTGCCGCAGAATCGCTACGATCATACATTGGAGTCAGGCCAATGTCGTCTTTGGGCAGCCAGCAATTGCCGTATCCATCACTCTCCTCATCAAAGCCATAGCCTTCTGTCTCTGGCCTGTATGCTGCGTCAGTGAATGCAAGTTCATCAAATTGAAGTTGCGTATGCATATGTTTTGGGGTTCTAACTCCGACTCCCGTCCCTTGAATACCGCGTGCTACAGCAGAAAGCATATTAGGGATCATATAGGTAGACAGCGCCCCTTTATCCGGGTCGTACCTATCATAACTTGCCAGAAACCCCGCAGCAGCATCCTGCAAACTGTCGCTCCACTCACTATATGTGCCAAATCTGGCCCTTGAAGCCATAATTGATCTGCTTATCTTCCCCGAAAGATCGTTGACATGCCTATCAGAACCAGCCGCTAAATTTACTGCCTTACGTACAAGGCCAAAATTCTCCTGAAGCGCCGTAATAGCCTCCGCGGAAATAGAGCCTTCACATTCCTGTGCTGGCTCAAAGGCACCTACAACACCAAGCCTGTTTTTGTTGCTATTCATAAATCCTGCAATATTTTAATTAGCATACAATAGTTTTATATATTAAGCAACAATTACGTTCCTGTGTGCGATTTATCTCTACGCTTAACGGTTAAACGCAGACTAGTAGATAGTAATGAGTAGATAGTATACTTAGTTCATGAGTGCAAAAGAGCAAATTGGTCGGATTATTTCTGATAGCCAGAAGATATTGATTATCCAGGCCGATAACCCCGATGCCGATAGTTTGGCGTCGGCTTTGGCTTTGGAGTCAATCTTGCACGAAATGGGCAAGGAGCCGCTGCTGTACTGCGGTATTGATATGCCCGGTTATCTCAAATACCTACCAGGCTGGGACAGAGTAGAGCGCGAGGTACCAAGCCAGTTTGACGCCAGCATTATTGTAGACACCTCGGTAATGGTGCTGCTGGAGCAACTCCAAAGCTCTGGCTCGCAGGGCTGGGTAGCCAGCAAGCCATGCATCGTACTGGACCACCACGCCGAATCAGCTAGCGACATTCCGTTCGCAACTGTCACGGTCAATGACACCAGCAAAGTTTCTACCGGCGAGCTAATCTACTCCTTGGCTGAAGAACTGAGCTGGAATCTGCCGCTTGACGCGCGGGAATTTATTATGACCTCGATCCTGGCAGACAGTATGGGACTGACGACAGAGAATACCGCCGCCGAGACCTACCGCGTTATGGCCGAGCTGGTGGAGGCCGGTGTTTCACGCCCTAAACTAGAGGAGCAGCGCCGGGCTTATAATAAAATGCATCCTGATATCTTTACCTACAAAGCTAAACTGATAGAACGCACCGAGTTCCACCATGACGGCAAGCTAGCGCTCGTCGTAATCCCACAGCAAGAGATTAACGATTACAGCCCGCTCTATAACCCCGCGCCGCTCATCCAACCCGACCATTTACAGACCGAGGG
>CAYWFI010000072.1:0-3058 GCA_964458165.1 uncultured Candidatus Saccharibacteria bacterium | reverse complement strand
AATTAAAACCAAACCAGTTAAGCAATCAAAAGATGATATATCAATTGATAATGTACCAAATGATAGTACACAAAAAGATAAAGTTAGTAATATAAATAGACCGAAAATAAAAGTTATTAAATGTAAATTTAATAAAATATTACGTAATGATAATTTAAATAAGACCAGTTATAAGATTATTTTAGATGCATGTAAAAGAACAAATAAATTAACAATACAAGTATATCAGTTTTTACGTTTATGGATCTTAGACAGATATAATAAAAATATAAACATACCAATAATTGATAAAAATATTATACATTTTGCATTCAGAATATTATCAACAAGTCAAGAAAGAGAAACTATAAATAATGGAAATAATAATTTATATAGTGAATTTGAACAATTTTATAATAATGAATATAAAAAATTGGGTTATGAAACTAAAATACCTAGTACAAATTTATCAAGTATTTTAAGTTATTCAATTATTGAAATGGAAACAAACATAAAAAATAACATAACAATGCATTTTACAAAATATGTAAGACAGTTTGCAAATTCATATTATAAAAAAATAAATGAAGAATTAGTTAAAAATTGTACAGAAAATAAAACAGAATTACGAAAACAGTTGTCAAAAGAATTATATATGATTAAACAAGATCTTTTAAATAACACATTATTATCTGATGTAAAATATCATGATTGGATAAATAAACATAAAAAATATATATTTCCAGAACTAAAATCAACTGAATCTGAAATACGAAAACAACAAGAAAAAGAACTTAAAATAGCAAATGATGATTTAATAAATGATAAACAAAATTCTGACGAAAAATATAGTGAATGGATAATAGGATTTAGAGATGCAATAAAACAAAAAATAGGTCAGACAACAAAAAAAGTTATGAAAAAAAATATAATGGAAGAATTAGAAATTATAAAAAAAGATTTATTAAACAATACAAAATTATCAGATAATAAATATCATGTTTTATTAGATTATTATAAAACTGAAATATTTCCAAAAATAAATATTAAAAAATCATACGAAGACGATGTTGAAATTAATCCTTTTTCATATGTTAAAGGAATGATATATATGTGTTTAGAAATTGAAAAAGTCGAAGCTAAATCTTATCAATTTTTTCCATTACGTACAAATTCGATATTAAAAAATATATCAATCGATACTAAAGCACTTATTGAACTGTTATCTAAAAATAAAGCAAAAGAACTACAAGAAATTACTATAGAAAAACATAATATTTGGAATAGACATTTCAATTTTGATAGTAACATATTTAAAAATAATGGATTTTATTTTGACTATAAAATTATGACTGATTGTTTTTCGACATCATTACAATTTAGAAATATAAATGATAAAGAAAATGTTGAAGATATAAAAATTAAAAAATTATTTGGTCGTAAAGAATTAAGTAAGAAAATAAAAGAATATAAAGAAGACGATACAAAAACAGATGAAGAAATAAAAAAATATGAAAAAAAATTAAGAGAAGAATTTCAAAAAAATAATAAGATAAAAAAAGAACAACAAGCTCAAATTAAAATAGAAAAAAAAATAGAGGAGCAAAAAAATAAGAAAAAATATAGAGAAGAATTCAAAAAATTATCAAAAGAAGAACAACAAAAAATATTAGATAAGAGTAGAGAAGATAAAATAAAAAATGGAGAGAAGGGAGTTTTTCAATACATGAATAAAATAACAGATAAACAATATGAAAATTTAAAAACAAGAAAATGGATAGTTATAGATGAAGGAATGCGAGATATAATACATGCTAAAGATGAAAACGGAAATACATTTATTTATAGAAATAGACAACATGTAAAACGGAACAAAAGATTAAAATATCAAAAAAAACTAAAAGAATATAGAGATAAATTAGGAATAATAGAAATAGAAAAAGTATTATCAAAAAACAGTTCAAAAACATGTGATATAAATAAATTTAAAGAATATATAAAAATAAAAAACGAAATAAATAAAAAATTATTGGATAAATATGAAGACGAAAAATTTAGACAATATAAATGGTACTCGTATATACAAAAATGTAGAACAATGGATAGACTTGTATTAGATTTTAAACATAAATTTTGTGGAATAACAACAGTAAAGAATGAAAAACGTAAAAAGAATCATAAACTTAAAAAAACGAAGAGATACAATGTACGGAAAATAAATCCAAAACCAAAAAAAGAGAAACAACTTAAGAAAAAAAAACAACCAAAAGAAAAGAAGGAAATAAAACCACCAAATGAAAAGAAAGTAGCACGTCGTTTAAAAAAGAAACAGGAAAAAGAAAATTTAAAAGAATCAACAAAACAAATGGTACCATTAGAAAATAAAGAAGATCGACCTGTAATAATATTTGGAGATTGGTCGAAAGGAAATGTGCCAATAAAAAGAATGACAGTACCAAATAAACGGATAAAAAATAAATTATCGATGGAATTTGATATATTATTGATAGATGAATTTAGAACATCATGTCTTCATAATAAAACCGAAGAAAGATGTAATAAATTAAAAATAGAAAACTATGTAAAGCATTCAGTACTCACGTTTAAAACGGACCCTAAGAGTATAGGATGCATAAATAGAGACGAGAATGCAACATATAATATGATAAAAATAGTGAAACAATATTTACAAGATAAAACTCGTCCTATAAAATATACTCCAGCATACAAATTAGAATAATAAATGGAGTAAAACTAAAAACGGGCATACCTTCGGGGTTAGATGTCCTGTGGAGTCGTGTTGAATCGACCAATTATAGTTGTGTCCCATTTTTTTGGTACGCACTGTAATATAAAACTTAATTTATTTAAGTTTTATATTAGTTTAAAAATAAAACAAAAACTTAGATTTTATGAATTAGACTAAGATAAACGCTTGCAGTCGCAAGCTTGTGGATTATAATAATTTTAATAATTTAAAGCTAAAGCTTTAAATTATGAAAATTATTATAATGCTACTAAGATTGTACTATAATTTTGTGTATTATAATCTATTAAAATATATATTTTAATATTTTAT
>CAYWFI010000071.1:0-3135 GCA_964458165.1 uncultured Candidatus Saccharibacteria bacterium | reverse complement strand
ACAAGAAGTAGTATTGGCGGCAATAACAAAGTAAAATCAGGACTACGCCCCTGTAGTTCAATGGATAAAACAACTCCGTCCTAAGGAGAAGCTCCAGGTTCGAGTCCTGGCGGGGGCACCATACTACACTCTTCACCCTATACCGTAGACCCTTCTTGTTGATACAATACTCTTATGCCAAAAAAAGGTGATAAACCGGTACGCTATTTTAGTGAGCAGTTTGACGACGAAGAAGTACTGCTGGTTTTCCGCAAGCACCCGATCGTAATGCGAAAAGGGCTTATTTTTGCTTCTGTAGGCATATTGTTACCAATGCTGTATGTGCTGGCACTGACGTTTATCTATGCAAGTAATCCCGATAAGCTGCCAACAGTCAACATGTTCTACGCGGCCTTGGGCGTAGGGGCGTTATTGGCCGTTCTGCTGATGCTACCGTCCTGGATAAGCTGGTATTATAGCGTGTATATTGTGACCGACCAGCGGCTCATACAAATCACTCAGAAAGGTCTGTTTCACCGCAGCATGGTGGCGCTGGGCCTCAATCAAATACAAATGGTCAATTACGAAGTGAGCGGCCTGGAGCAAACGGCTCTCGGATTTGGTACAATAATGATACAAACTTTTGTGGGCAGCCTGACAATCCATCACGTGCATCATCCAGGTAAAACTCAGAAAAAATTGCTACATATATTACGGGATCAAGGCATTGACGGGCCGGCTTCTGCCGCGGAAATGCCAGAACAGCAAGATCCACTAACAGAGGAAATGAATGAATAAGCACTTACTTGACTACGCACCGCAACCCGTCCTGCTCTTTGGCGAAGCCAAGGACCTGCCGGGTTGCGTTTTGGCGCTCCGCACGATTTTTCGCCGACAAATGCTCCTTCACCGTATCTTAAATACGCCTCAGTCCGCTTTGCGGCAAAGAAATCGCACGGAGCATCCAAATGCGTAAGCCAAGTATGAAGAGGGTCAGTGAGACCGCGAAAAAGCCGCTCAAAAAACTCAGGCGCAAAACATCCAAAGAAACAAGCGCGCTAGAAAAGACCAAACTGCCGCTCATTACCAATGACACGTTGGCCGAGCACCGCGAAGAAGTCTTATCGGGCGCCCGTAAGTATATCTACCCCCTGCAACACTCCAAACGCCGCATAGTGGTGCTTTCTTCTATCATTTTCGCCGTAATGGTGGTGGTGTTCATTGTTTATTCACTACTTGGACTATATAGGTTCCAGAACACCTCGACATTTATGTACCGTATTACTCAGATTGTGCCTTTTCCGGTCGCCCGGGTAGAGGGCCGTTTCGTAGCCTACGAGGATTATCTGTTCGAGCTTAGACACTATATGCATTATCACGAAACCCAGCAAAAACTCAATTTTGATACCGAAGAGGGCCGGGCTGATCTGGAGGAGTTCAAAAAACAGGCCATGCAGCAGGTGATTGACAGTGCTTATGTCAAGCACCTTGCGGACGAACACGATGTAAGCGTGACAAACCAAGAAGTAGATCAGGAGATAGTCATAGTGCGCGAGCAAAACCGTTTTGGCGCCAGCGACCAGGTTTTTGAAGATGTGCTGCGTGATTTCCTGGGCTGGTCAGTCAATGATTTTAAACGGTCGTTACGCCAGCAGTTGCTGGCACGCAAGGTGGTAAGCGCGCTGGATACCCAGGCTCATGCCAATGCCAAGGCAGCGCTGGCAGAATTAAATAACGGTGTGGATTTCGCGGACGTAGCCAAAAGATATTCAGAGGACGACGCGACCAAAGATTCCGGCGGCGACTACGGCGTGGCTATTGACCCGGCGAATAGAGACATCCCGGCCAGAGTCGCAAGCACGATTTTTAATCAAAAGGCAGGGCAGCACTCGGACATCATAGATACCGGCTACACGCTTGAGATAGTCAAAACCCTAAGCTTCGAGGGCGATAAGGCACGCGCCGCCAGCATCAAGTTTATCCTAAAAGACATCAATGAGTATTTAAGTCCCTTACGCGAATCTAATCCTCCGAGCAGGTATTTGAAACTGTAACACGACAGGGGACCTATCCCCATTTAAGCTAAATACGGTTTATTGGAAACTATTGCAAAGCCGAGGTTAGCCGAGCGACACTATCAAATAACTTTTGGATGGTGCTTCTCTGATTCCATGCCTTAAGGTCGACTTTTGCACTTCGGGCAAGATCACGCTGTTGAACCTTTTTAAGGTCGTTCACCACGGATTCATCGTACGCTATAAGCGTACTCTCGAGATCCAGCTCGAATGAACGAATATCAAGATTGCTTGAACCTATTACGGCAATGTCATCATCAATCGTGATGTGTTTTGAGTGGAGCAAAATCGGCGCCTTATATAGGTGTAGCTTTACTCCAGCTTCAATTAACTGGGTGTAATACGAACGCTGCGCGTGGCCAACCATCAGCTGATCCATAGCTTCAGAATTAATCATTATTACCTCTACCCCTCGTTTAGCAGCCGCGATAATCGCTTCTAACATGCCTTCGCTCGGAATAAAGTAGGGGTTAGTTATGAAAATCCGTTTTCGAGCCGTATTAAACAAAAAGGTAAACACGGCAGCGTTGTTTTGATACTCGTACGAAGGGCCGCTTGGCAATACCTGAGCGTGTACTCGCCCAGTTTCTTTAGGCAATGCCCGGAGCTTTGGGTTGATTAGCTTGGTTAGCATTTCCCCTGATTCCGCGTACCAGTCACTCGCGAAAACAATATTACAGTGCCTAACAATAGGTCCGCTGAGCTTGGCGACCAATTCATCATAATAAATGTCGTCCCTGCGGTGGTAGGTGCGGTCGATTAAGTTCTGCGAGCCAATGTAACCTAATGTATCATCGATAACCACAATCTTGCGGTGATTGCGCAGATCAGGCCGGTTATACAGGCTTGGTTTGAGCTTTATAGGCAACATGAGATGCCACTCCACCCCGATTGACGTAAGCAGCCGCTTCATTTCCTTGCGCCTTGGGTAACGCCGATAGCCCATACCATCAATTAAGAAACGTACAACCACCCCTCGCTTGACCGCATCCTCTAACGCGTCAAATAGCGGCTGGGTTGTTTTATCGAGCGCCACAATGAAATACTCGAGATGCACGAACTCTTTTGCTTGCCTGATCTC
>CAYWFI010000070.1:0-3155 GCA_964458165.1 uncultured Candidatus Saccharibacteria bacterium | reverse complement strand
ATAATTTGAAATGTATTCTGGGGCGAGCTATGGGAATTGAACCCACGACCTTCTGTGCCACAAACAGACGCTCTAACCAACTGAGCTACATCCGCCATAAAACCGGCTTATTATATCTGTTATGGGCGTTTTTAGCAAGTGAACTAGAGGGAGCTGCTCGTTTCATGCAAATTCCAGGCCGGAGCCGATAAATATATAAACATGCCAATAGCAAAACGGCGTCCAGGGCTTAGTGCTGGTCATACGCGAAAGGAGCTTGCACTATTCCGTCGTAGAACAAAGCCATTATTTGTTTTTCTGCCTGCAATGCGAATTCTTCATCTTTGTGCAGTAACGGTTGCGCGTCTACAAGGCGAGTCATTTCGTGGATGGCCTCGTGCATAAAGGATCCCGTAATTTTTAAGTTCGCTACATAAACACTAGTGGATGTGCCACTGATAAATAGCTTGTGGGGGAGCATGTCGATGCCAAAAGGCTTGAGGTTTGGTATGTCAAAACCGGTCCTGACCGATATGGGTCTTTGCTCGGTAAATCCGCGGGCATAGGCGCCGTCTATGTAGTAATTTGGCTGGGATGGCAGGTAGATGCTCAGTGTTGTGCCGCTGGCTTCTTGGTTATCCAGTAGCTTTTGCTTGGCGCAGTAGAAGAAGTCGCGTATGCTGTCGTCAACAAAGATATCCCATCTCTCCATTGGAGTGTTAAACATCTGTTCGATAACATCGGGTCTGACTTCTATCGAAGCTGGCTGATCGGTTAGTACACGCACATGTATGCCAGTCGATTCCATGGTAAAAGCGCTTAGTTCGTGCGTAAAATTCCCGGGAACCAGGAGTATGTCATCCGGCCGATTAGCGCCTCTCTCTATGCGGTCTGATTCGGTGGCAACTGGCCTGAACTCTCCGGCTGCTGATCCCTTGTCTTTAGCTTCGGCCTCAATTTGCTTAAACTGTTCTACGCGCCTGGCTCCGATAATATTAACAGGGTCCAGGTCTTCCTGTGGGGGGACACCCGCGCAGCCCTCTACCTCCGGCGCGATTGTTGAGCGGGTGCCATACATATAAGGCACTATTTCCTGTACCAATGGCGGTGTTATAGCGAGGGTCGCAACCCCTATCCCCTTGGCGGCAGCCTTCATAAATTGGCTGCCGCGGCTGGCTTTGGGCTGATTCTGAGTTTCGTCGTCGGCAGCTTGTTCAATCGCAGCTTCGCCCTCTGCCGGATACGCGGGCACATTATTAAGAAGACGGTTCAGTTCGCCGGAATGCATTGCCTTATTTTGACACGGCTAAGGGTACTTAGACAAAAGCGGTTTGCTGCACGCGGCTGCATTGACTCAAATCACATACACGTTGCGTTTTTTCCGGGTATAATTCAGGCATAACTACTTAAACAAAGGGCACGACATAATGACAAAAAAACGAAAATCAAATGACCACGCGGTCGACAACGTCTTCATGGTGCTGGCCGCGGTCGTAGCGGTCGCGCTGTTTGTTATCGGTGGGCTGGCGTGGTGGGCGCATAGCTTTACCAGTGATATGGTGCGTACCGAACTGAGCGCTCAGAAAATTTACTTCCCGGAGGCAGGCGCCCCCAACTTCTCGCCCGAAACTTATCCTGAGCTGCAAAAATACGCCGGGCAGCTGGTAGACAGCGGCGAAAAGGCCAAAGCCTACGCCAACGGCTACATCGGCCAGCACCTGCGAGATGCGGCCGGCGGCAAAACGTACTCAGAGGTCAGTACGCTGGCCCGGCAGAACCCGGACGACGAAACGCTGCAACAGCAACGCGAAACCCTGCTCCAGGGCGAAACGCTGCGAGGCATACTGCTGGGTACCGGCTATGCATTCGGCACGATTGGCATGATAGCGGGTATCGCCGCGTGGGTGTTGTTCGCGCTGGCGGGAGCGTTGGTGCTGATTGCTGTGTTTTATGCCAGGCGCTACTATGGCCGAGGATAAGCCGTGTCAATAAAAGGCATTACTCTCAAGCAGACTCTGCCGTATATTATGATTGCGGCCGGAGCACTCGGCCTGCTGGCCTCACTGCTGCTGACGCATGACAAAATCAGCGTGTTGCAAAATCCGGACTACAATCCGTTTTGCAACATAAATCCGATATTCAGCTGCGGGTCGGTGATGCAGACCGAGCAGGCCAATCTGCTGGGATTGCCGAATACCGTATTCGGAATTATGGGTTTTACGGCACTGATTACGCTGGGGTTTTTGCTGGCGGCCGGTGCCGAACTAAAGCGCTGGCTATGGCGAACGGTCCAACTAGCAGCCTCTGCCGGAGTGGTGTTTATGCACTACCTGTTCTTTCAGGGTGTGTATCGTGTTAATGCCATCTGTCCCTGGTGTTTTTTGACCTGGATGGTGGTTATACCGTTGTTTTGGTATATCACGCTGTATAATCTGCGCGAAGGGCATATTAGTCTAGGCAACAAAAAGCTCAACGCTTTTCTGCAAAGACACCACGGCGACATCCTGGTTGTCTGGTATGGAATCATATTTATGATTTTGCTAACTCACTTTTGGTATTACTGGGAGACTTTGCTCTGAATCTTAACCATCAAATGATTCTATGCCAAGGCTGGCCAGCACCAAAAATCCTGTAACCAGCGCTATATCGCCTAGCCCCAAATTACTAAAGTCAAAGTGCACGTTCTGACCCTGACCGCCATAGCCGCTAAACCCACCAAACGGATCACCACCGCCCGCACTTTCTCTACCATATACTATACCGCTTTCAAACAATGTACTTTACATATTTTAAATAAGGGTGTATAATCTTTAAATTAAAAAGGATGGAGTTTACATGTACGGTGAAATTCTAGGAGTGTCAACCGGCGCGACTGGTGCAGTTACCCTTGCGGTGCTGCCAGCAACGGGCGGTTTTAGGCCAATTTTACTGGTGTTTGGTGTTCTATCAGTCCTGCTCGGCGCCATTATCGTAGTAGTTTCGACCATTGGTCTATTGCGTAACCATCGTGCTAAGAGCCACGTTTAAACTCTCCAGAAGCGAGGGGTTGAAGTAAGTGTCTATGGCTTTCAAAAATCGTTCCGCAAGGAGAAAGCTTCTCGTTGGAAGTCTCATTGTAGGGACGGTTTTTGTTTTGGTTGGCACCGTCACACTGGGATTAAGCTTCAAACACCAGC
>CAYWFI010000069.1:0-3158 GCA_964458165.1 uncultured Candidatus Saccharibacteria bacterium | reverse complement strand
TCCAGGCCGCCTTTTAACGAATGATATTCCGCCTGATTGTTAGTGGTAATACCGAGATACTTGCCGCTCTCGTGTAGAATCTGATCGTCCATATCCAGTACCACGAAGCCGCCGGCCGAAGGTCCGGGGTTGCCGCGCGAACCGCCGTCAGCGTACATTTTAACCTCTTGATGTCTGACTGCCGAAGCCGGCACTTGTTCTTTGGTTTTTTTCAGCTTGTTATACACCTCGTCTATATCTTTTGCCAGACCCTCGTCCGCTTCGGTCACTCCACCCGCACTGTGGGTGTACAGCCAGAATTGCACCTTGTTCCATTCATTAAGCCACCTGGGATGGTGGTTGCGTGCCTCGGCCAGTCCAGCCACTTCCTTCATAAAAGCAAAGGCTTCGGCAAAATCCTTAAATTCGAACTCTTTGTATAATTGGTTGTTTTGTTTTTTCCACATAGATGTATCTTAACAGATAAAAGTAATAGGTATAAGTGGTCGGGGATACAAGATTCGAACTTGCGACCTCACGACCCCCAGCCGTGCGCGCTACCAACTGCGCCAATCCCCGATGATATCTAGTTTACTATACTAACGAATGCCTTGGGCTATGGGTCGTTCGGTCCTCACGGTCACCTTCGGCGACCCCGAAACTTCACTATTGGCAACTAGTTGCCATCGGAAGATTTCCTTGCGATGAGCCACCGGCTCATCTCACCCCAGCCGTGCGCGCTACCAACTGCGCCAATCCCCGACATCTCCGTTGTACTTTAACAGTTCACCCTTGTTTAGCCAACAGACTGAAGAAACCACGTGCTTGAGTACAGCTCGGGATGAAAACCGAGCACCGTAAGCAAGGCGTATTTTTACATACGGTGAGCGCGGAGCGCAGGTTTTCGCCCGAGATGTGCCAAACACGTGGTTTCTGGTGCTGGGAGCCGACATGACAACCTGGAATATAAAGTCCAGGTGGGTGCTTGCACATGATGACCACGGCCACCATAAATCTTAAGCTCCCATATGATACGCATTCAGATTATCATATAGTCGGCAGTTCCCAGCCTGCCTCTATTATCGCATACCTACCTGGGTACGCCCAGCAGGAACAGTGCAATGCCCTGATTCATGCTAAGTATCACCGGCCCGACAAACTGCCACAGCAGAAATATAAATATGAAGATTGCTCCCAAGCCAAAACCCTCTATCACCCGCATGACATTTTGTAGCGGCTCGGGAGCAAAAGCGTACAAAACGCGCGAACCGTCCAGCGGCGGAAACGGGATCATGTTAAATATGAACAGAGCAACATTAACTAACACGAATACCACAACAAAATCCGCCTGCATACTGGTTGTTATGATACCGCTGCGAAATACCAGGCCGCCTATAGCCGCCAGCATCAGGTTGGTCAGCGGACCAACTATACCAATCAAAGCGGCGCCAAACTCCTCATACTTAACCCGCATAGGATTGAACGGCACTGGTTTGGCGGCAAATATAGGTGGTAAGCTCGCCAGTATCATCACAAACGGCAGCATGATTGTCGTAAAAATATCGATGTGCTTTAGCGGGTTGAGTGTCAGCCTGCCCTCCTCCTTGGCGGTATCATCACCCAGCCAATAGCCGGTAAAGGCGTGCATCGCCTCATGAAAACTCATTCCTATAATCAAACATATCAGCAGAAATAGCAGCTGTATGCCCTCAAGATTCATAAACATAGCCTCTTGATTATACAAGAGGAGTCTGTAAAGTCAGAAAGTCCGTCAAGTCATTAAAGTCATGTCCGTATTGACCCCGTAGTAGAATTTCGTGCGGTTCGCAAAAACGAACCAGGCAATCCGCCAACTGGCGGATTGCTCACGAAAGCTCACTACGGGGTTGACGAACAGATGAAAAACAGATACAATAGAACACTGAATCATCCCTCCGGGCCAAGGCCGCGAAGGGTTAAAGAAGGAAATCTACATGCAACGCTGTGATCTAACCGGCAAAGGCAAACAGTACGGCCACAATGTGAGCTTCAGCCAGCGCCATACCCAAAAAATCTGGAAGCCGAACCTGCAAACCAAGACTTTCATGGTAGACGGCAAGAAAGTAACTATGAAGCTTTCTACTCAAGCGATGCGTACGCTCAAGAAAAAGGGCCTGATAGTAAAGTAAGAACCTTAGTCTAAATATAAAACTCCCCGTATATCTTAATGCGGGGAGTTTTTACTTGGGATTTATTGGCGTTCAAGTACAATGACTTGCAGATTTTCGCTAAAATCGGCTGGCTTTGGTTTGAATTTGGCGACTGGCTCCCTGGATTCAACGCCAAGCACCTTGAGTGCTTCTTCGAGTGGCTGCTGCGGCACCGGATAGGTAATCTTTGCGTCTTCGTAATGTGTTGGTATGACAAGCTTTGGCTCTATCTTCTTAATAATTTGCATGGCACCGGTGGCATCAAGAGTATAACCATTGCCGCCTACGGGTATTATCAAAATATCAGCCGTACCAATTTCCTCCAGATGATCTTCTGTCAGGTCAGGATGAATATGCCCCGCAACCACGACCCTCAGGTCGTCGTATTCAATCTTGTAGATGGTAGCTGACTGCTGGCCAGGTTCATCCATATGGGCGCGAGCGGGTATACCAAAGATGGATACTTCAGATACCTCATACTCGCCCGGGTTAGCTAACACTAAACGGGCAGCTGGTGGATTCTCCGGCAGATGCGTGAACAACGCTATATTATCTGGCTTGGTTGCCGATTTTAAACCCAGCTCAGCCAGATTATCATCTACGATAATCGTGCTTCGCTTGGTCGATATACCTACACAGTTAGCGCCAAAATACTGAAACTCCATTGTACTACTCCTCTTCTGTTATCTGTTTTTTATCGATCAACACCTGTTTTTTGGCTCCCAGGACGTTAGTAATAAAGCGATCTTTAACCTGCCGGCGATACGTGAACTCGCTGAGGCTTATGACAACGTAACGGATGTCTTTTTTCTCTCGCTCTTCAAGCGCGGCCATAAACTTTTGCAGCTTTGTTTGATTAACGTCGCCCACAATAAGCATATCAATACCAGACGTCTCATCGCGCGTAAACTGGCCGGTATATAACACCAGCTCCACATTACCCAAAGCGGCTAGTTCGGCAACCTCCGGGTCAATGCGTTTTGGTGCCGC
>CAYWFI010000068.1:1697-3159 GCA_964458165.1 uncultured Candidatus Saccharibacteria bacterium | reverse complement strand
GGCAGTTGCCGCAGACGCGGTGCGCTACGCGGTCGGACCGGCTGGAAACTGGGACACGCTTGTCGTGGACATGGGAGTGAAGGCGGGCATCTTCGCCCGGCACGATCTCGAGATAGAGCCATTCTATACCGAAGGCAGCGGGCAGACGATGCGTTTGACCCGCACCTGTGAAGTCGTTCCGCTCTTCTGTTTGCGGACGCGCTGCGCCAATGCGTCGCGGGAAGGCGGATCGGGAGCATCGAGTTTTTAGCGACCGAAATAGCCGCCTGGTCCAGCGATCTCAACGCCAAGCAACGCGGCGTTGACTGGCAAATGCGCATCGACGACGCACGCTGTAAACTGAAGTCGGTCTACCCTAAAATTAGAATTTGACGGACCACTAGCCTCTAAAATACCGCCGCCTGACCGCGCTACGATTAAAATCAAGTCCTATTTTGTAAAGTGGAAACTTCGGAAGACGGAACGTTCACAGAAGTACATTGCTATATTTTATTTAGCATTGATCGTATTCAATAGTTTCAGTCTTGCTTTTTCAAAACTAACGTTTCCTCTTCAAACTCTTGCTTAGCAAAAAAGACCCGTGCGTAACGAGGATTCTCTCCGGATATGCTTGCGTCGGTAGAAACAAGTATACCTTTAGGTGTTGCTTGTAAAGTTATACCCTGCGTAACGGGGTCATAGTTGTCGTTATACATATCAATCTTTAACACGGCATAGTTTGAAGCAGCAATACATGCTTTTTTATCTTGCTCATCCAATCCCTTTAGGGCACGCACTTTGTCAGCAATCTTGCCGTTCCATCGTTTATCAACCGTTATAGTCTCAACAAGATAATGCTCACGTTCAAGATCGTTATCTTTAATACGGCTAGTGATCAACCGAAATTCATAATCGCTAGTATCCACGTGGCACTTCGGGAGTTTTTTGAGATCAATGAATGCTTGTGTAAGTTTTTTGGTTTTAATCGCATAAAAAGTAATTGCTAATCCACGTTCGGCAACAGCATCTAGGTCGAGATCAGCAGAGGTGAATTTCATGTTGAAGTTTCTAAACAAGTCAATTCCTGTTTCGATTTTCATTTTTTCGTGCAATATCAACTCCTCGGGTGCATTGGGGTGGAATAGCTGCTTGACACCGACGATCCGATATTCATGAGGATGAGCACTGACTTTGATGCAACCTCCCTCTTTGCCATGGTCATAATAAGCCAAGAAGCAGCGGCCATTGCCCGTGCAGTTAGTAATTCTTGGCCCTTTATTGAGATCTATAAAATCTATGTCGTGAACATATCGACTAGATGAAAAATTGATTGACATCTCAAACGGTAATCCCTGCAAGATCGCAGGAAAGTTTCGCCAAATGTTTTTTGAAGTAACTGAATTGAGTGGAACACCGAAACGCTCTCCGCTGTAAACATGAATAAAAGCAGGGACATGAGAATTAACATCTTTTAGACGTTCAC
>CAYWFI010000068.1:0-1687 GCA_964458165.1 uncultured Candidatus Saccharibacteria bacterium | reverse complement strand
GCTCGCATATGTTGCCTGACATTAATCTTAGCGCAATCATGTTACGCTCAGGCAACATATGCGAGCTATTCCAGGCATGACGACTCCTTTGGAATGATAGGTCGATTATCACCATGTGAAATCGGGGAGAGAAAAGGTGGGGAGAGAAAAGGTGTCAGGAACGAATGCCATGTAGTTAAGCCGTAACTCCCGGCTGTTTCTTTACTTGCCGATGCTAGCATTGCCGATGCTATCATGCCGCGTGAAAGAGCCGGGCCTTCCTGGCAGAATGGGTGTGTTCCGCAACGCACTCTTTCCACGAAGGCCCCGGCCCATGTCGTTTACTATTGTCGAAGCGCTCCAGTCGATCAAGGGGAATGTCGCGCGGTGTTTGACGGCCGACGCGATTCACCGCGCGTGCCGCGCCGAGGGGCATGCGTGGCGGGAGCGCGACCTTGGTCCGGCCGCGACGGTCCACGCGTTTCTGCTGCAAGTGCTGCATGGCAACGCGGCCTGCACCGAGACGGTGCGGCTGGCCGAGTTGGACTGCACGGCTCCCGCGTATTGCCAAGCCCGCCGCCGCTTGCCGCTGGGCGTCTTCGAGCGGTTGCTGAGCCAGACCTGCGCCGCGGCGCAGCGCACGGCCGCGGAACCGACTTGGCGCGGGCATCGCACGTTCCTGGTCGATGGCTCGTCGTTCTCGATGCCCGACACACCCGAGTTGCAGGCCGCGTTCGGCCAGCACACGTCGCAGCAACCGGGCTGCGGTTTTCCGACCGCGCATTGGCTGGCCATGTTCGACGCGCGGACGGGGCTCTTGGTCAAGCACTTGACCGCGCCGTGGAACACGCATGACATGTCGAAGATCGGCGCGATGCACGCGGGACTGCGGCCCGACGATCTCCTGGTGGCCGACACGGGTTTCGCGTCGTACGCTCATTTGGCCCTGCTTTCGCGGCAAAAACTGCACGGCGTGATCCGCGCGCACCAGCGGCTGTTGATTAGCTTTCGCAAGGACCGCAAACTCACCGGCAAGCGCGCCAAGGGAACCACCGCGCGCTTCGCGACCGGACGCTTGCTCGAGAAGTTCGCGCGCTACGATCAACTGGTCGAGTACGACAAGCCGGCCACGCGCCCGAACTGGCTGAGCGAGGAAGACTACGCCGCCTTGCCCGACACGCTCCGCCTGCGCGAGCTGCGTTTCCACACCAAAGTGCCGGGCGGGCGCACGCAGGTCGTCACCGTCGTCACCACGCTGCTCGATCCCGACGAGTACCCGGCCTGGGCCATCGCCGAACTCTACGGCGTGCGCTGGGAAGTCGAGACCAACCTGCGGCACGTCAAGACGACGATGGGCATGGACGTCTTACGCTGCCAAACCGCCGAGGGCGTGCTCAAGGAGGTCCAGGTCTATGTGCTGGTCTACAACCTCGTGCGGCTGGTCATGCTCAAGGCGGCCGAGGAGCAAGCCGACGAACTCCAGCGGCTGAGCTTCGTCGACGCGCTCCGCTGGCTCCGGCAGGCCGTCCAGCGCCCCACCCCGCTCCGTGTGCTCCGCAATCCCCACCGCCCCAACCGCCAACAACCACGCGTCCGCAAACGCAGACCCAAGGCCTACAAGCTGATGACCAAACCCCGACAACAGTTGATCCAAGACCTGTACAGCAAACGAGATACGAACTAAGTTTATGGCATTCGTTCCTGACAC
>CAYWFI010000067.1:0-3297 GCA_964458165.1 uncultured Candidatus Saccharibacteria bacterium | reverse complement strand
TAGTGGGAGCAATCCTGTGGAGGTTCAAGTCCTCTCTCGCGCACCAATCTAAGAGCCCAGCCTTGTGCTGGGTTTTTAGTTTGGTTTGCGAAAGGAGATTTGAACCCTTGGGTCGAAGATTGCCAGTGGCAATCTGAGTTTTCCTTGCTTGGCCGCTACAAAAACTCCAGTTTTTGCTAGCGCATCAACAGGACAAGTCCTCTCTCGCGCACCAAACAAAAGTCCGTCCTTTTCGGACGGTTTTTTGTTTGTATGTGTTTTTTAAGGTCCCTAGGTGCGGGGCAAGTGGTCGTAGAGGTGCGACATGGAATATTCGTTTCTGAGCAACGGTTTGACAGCATCGAGTGATACGCCAATCTTGACGTCCGGATTAAGCGTACCGTGAGGGTCGAATATTTTCTTGACCTGGACGAACAGTTCGTAGACTTCCTGTCCGTACATCTGCGGTAAGTACGAGCCGCGCAAACGGCCATCACCATGTTCGCCGCTCAAGGAACCGCCGGCATCCAGCACCAGCTTGTGGTATTCGTCCATCAGTCTGAACAGTTTCTGGCGATCGCCAAGCTGGCTTAAGTCCAGCATCGGCTGCATGTGCAGGTTGCCCGTACCAATATGCCCCCATAGAGCCACCTGCAAGCTGTACTTCGCGAACAAAGCATAGACGCTATGGATAAAATCACCCAAGACCTCTACCGGCACGACCCCGTCCTCTATGACTGGCAACGCCCGGATTCCGCCATCGTGGAATGAAGCTATGCCAGCGGCAGCGTGGCGGACTTTCCATAGGTTTTCCTGTTGCTCAGTATCTGTTTCTGTTTGGAATTCGGCGTTATGCTCGGTTAGGATTTTTTTGGTTTTTTTGACCAGGCGTTTTTGAACGCGGGTATTAGCATCATCGAATTCAATAAACAGCACTGCCTTGCCGTAGGGTTTGGCAATAAGGTTTTTTAGTTGGTTCGGGTTGGTGCGGTCAATAAAATCCAGCAAGTGCTCATCCACCATCTCTATGGCACTGGGCAATGACGGTAGTTTTCGCAGTTCACCGACTGCTTTGACAGCGTCTTCGATGGATTTGAATGATGCTACTAAGAGCGTGCTGTGGGGATTATGACTTTCGGTCTCTACTATGGCTTCTGTCACTATACCTAATGTGCCTTGGGAACCGACAATCAACGGCGTAAGATCAAACGAACCATCTTTGCGTTTGACCTCAGCCAGCTCATAACCGGCAGTGTTTTTGGGTAAGTTTCTTTGAGCTGACGCCACTAGATCTTTGTTTTCCTCTAACAAGGCGTCTAGGGCGCGGTAGATCTCGCCCTCTAAAGAACTGAGGCCCATTTTTTTGTTAAGCTCGCGCTTGCTTAGACGACGAGTTTCGATGACTTCACCGTTAGCAAGCACGACGCGCAAGGACCGCACGTAATCACGGGTAGAGCCGTATTTTATGCTTTTTTCACCGGACGCATTATTGGCGATAGCACCGCCCAGGGTACTAAACTCTGACGATGCCGGAAAAGGCGGCAAAAACCGGCCATGAGTATGAAGTGCCTGTTGCAGTTTGCCGTAGTTCAGGCCGGGCTGGATGGCAACGCTGCCGCTTTTTGGGTCAAGTTCCAGGATTTTGTTCATGTGCGCCGGAAATACCATCATAATACCGCTGCCAAGCGCCGCGCCAGTCTGGTCAGTACCCAAGCCGCGGGCAGTAATAGGAATGACCCGGCCGCGCTCGGCCAGCTGCCAGGTAAAACGCGCTGATTTGCGCACGTCATTTTCATTGCGCGGATAGACGACAATCGCCGGAGTCAGCGTGAAAATACTGGTGTCCGTAGCAAAATAACGCCTCGCGTCCAGACTTGTTATAACCTCACCGACAAGATGCTCTTGCAGATAATGCGCAACTTTACTCATAACTTATTTGAAACTGTACCCTTGGTCTTAGGCTAATTACTACCAGCAATCATAGCATAAACGCTGGCTTTTGCGGGCAAAAAATTTCGGCTTTGCCAAATAAGCTGTTTTAGCGTACAATTACCCCTGTTATATGCCAAGCGGATGTGGCGGAATTGGTAGACGCGCTAGCTTCAGGAGCTAGTGATCGCAAGATCGTGGAGGTTCAAGTCCTCTCATCCGCACCAATATAAAAGCCCCGACTTGCCGGGGCTTTTATAATAGCTAATTATAGTACGCGTTGTGGCTATTGGTTGCAGAACCTTAGCACTATACGATCAGCAAAAGTATAGCCGTTCAGTTTATACTTACCGTCCTACTCTGTTGCCCTATCGGTACGGATCATCCATTCTTGGACATTATTGAAACGATCAACCGGACTGTTGACTGATTTTGCGTTAAAATTGTACAGATTACCGTAACTGGTATAGATAAAGCGGGGCCGGTACAGGGCAATTGCGGGCGCGTCATCGCGCCAGGCTTGCAGAAATGGTTCGTACTTAGCAGCTCTGAGCTCTGGGTTAACCCGCGTACGGCCAGCTTCTAGCGCGCTGTCGACCGCGCTGGACTTATAACCAGCGAAGTTAAGCCGACGTTGCGACCGTATATCGGCCTGCGTGCTGTGCCAATAAGCAAATTGGTCGGGATCCTGACCCATAACAATACCGTAGATAAGCGCGTCGTAACTGCGGTCATCTATAGCAGTCTGCAGGTCGCGTTGCGCCAAAGAACCGACAGTCAGGTCAACGCCAATCTCGCGCCACTGTTTTTGCAATAGGTTGGCGACGGTCGCGTATTCGGCGCTGCTAAGTGTATTCAGGGTGAGGTGCAGCTTGGCACCGTCTTTACTACGGATGCCGGTTGACGGATCCATAGCCCACCCGGCGGCATCCAGCAATTGGTTGGCTTGGGCAATATTGTGCGGCAGCTGCTGCAGCGTCTGATTATAGCCTATGTGCTCCGGCAATAGCGGCCCGGTGACAATATCG
Organism: uncultured Candidatus Saccharibacteria bacterium; assembly: GCA_964458165.1. GTDB lineage: Bacteria > Patescibacteriota > Saccharimonadia > Saccharimonadales > JACDBH01 > CAYWFI01. Next base: position 361 of record CAYWFI010000067.1, on the reverse strand, counting down.
CTCGGGTAAGCCAGTTGCCTGGCAATATCTCTTTGATCCGTTGCCTGTACTAATGCTTTGCGTACTCTTACGTCATGTAATAATTCTTTCTCCATGTTCAAAAACACCATCACCCCGCCGGTCAGCGAAAGATTATATTCCTTTGCGTGAGGCAAGCCGGCCAACGGTACTGACAAGGTGCCGGCAACACCGTTTAATTCGCCGTTGTTGAAGCTTTTTATAAGTATAGCTTCTTCTAGGTATGCCCTGACTATGAACTCGCTTAGGTTAGCGCGGCCTTTGTGATAATTGTCATATGCTGATAGGGCGATTCTTTGCTCTCTGTTTTCGGCCGTGTCGCCGTATACTTGCACGTCTTTCC
>CAYWFI010000066.1:0-3328 GCA_964458165.1 uncultured Candidatus Saccharibacteria bacterium | reverse complement strand
ACGCAGATTGATTTGGCATTCCGGGCCGGGGTTATCAGCCACAACCTCTGGCGTGATTTGCATATCTTCCGCGAACTGCGCGACGACTGCCATGGCCGGATAGAGAACTTCAGCTTTGAACACACCGCCATCAAGTCCAGCGTGGCTATGCTGGAACGCAATGTTGGCAAACAGACCTTTACTGGTCTACCGATACTGCGCATGGATACCGAGGATAAATTTGGCTTTTTGGCCCGCACATTCTTAGTAACGCTGGACGGCCTAAAGGCAAAAGTCGGCCGCATATCCGAAGCCAAACTCGAGAGGCTTTACAAGGACGACTAACATTAGTAGTGTGATAAATATCATTGCAAATACTTGACAAGTATGATATAATAAGAAGATAGACCCATGAAATACAACATCGATACTCATTACAGCCATATATCGCCGGAGCTCGCCGGGTAGTTTGCTATTCTTATGAATCACAAAACGCCGGACATGCTCCGGCGTTTTTGTTTGACTGGCAACACTTTACGATATAATGGAGTTTAAACATGAGCTTAAGTACCCAACCCTACAAAGGCGCGCGGGATTTTTATCCTGAGGATATGCGTGTTCGTAATAAGATTTTTGATATCTGGCGGGACGTTTGCCTGCGCTTTGGCTACGAAGAGTATGACGCGCCGATACTAGAGCCGGTCGAGCTGTTCGCGGCCAAATCCGGCGACGAGCTGGTGAACGAACAGAGCTATAACTTTGCGGACCGCGGCGGCCGTGAGGTTATGCTGCGCCCTGAAATGACCCCTAGCGTAGCCAGGCTGGTAGCTGGCCGCCGACAGGAGCTGCCATTGCCGGTAAGGTGGTTTTCTATTCCTAACTGCTGGCGCTATGAACGGCCTCAGAAGGGCCGCGGCCGCGAGTTTTTCCAGCTCAACGTTGACCTGTTCGGCGCGGATAACCAAGCTGCCGAGCTGGAGATGCTGCAAATGGTCAGTACCATTATGCAGAGCTTTAACGCCAAGCCGGAAACTTACGAAATAAGGCTAAACAGCCGGGTGCTGATGGATTACATATTGGACGACTGGCTTGGCCTGGATACGGTCGAGCAAAAGACTATCGCCAAGCTGATTGACCGCATGCACAAGCTGCCCGGGCCGGAGTTTGCCGGCCTCATAGAAGCCTCTATCGCGCCGACCTTACGCGAGCAAGGCGCTGCCGCCAAGCTGCTTGATATCCTGGCCGCCAACGCGCTGGTCGAGCTGCCGCCGGAGTTGCTGGCAACAGATGGCGCCAAGAACCTGCTGCAACTGCTTAAAGCTTGCGAAGATTTGGGTATCAAGAACGCGCGCTTTGACATTACGCTGATGCGCGGATTCGATTACTACACGGACTTTATTTTCGAGGTGTTTGATACGAATCAGGATAACCGCCGCAGCATGTTTGGCGGCGGCCGCTATGACGGCCTGGTTGGACTGTTTGGCGTCGAACCGATCTCTACCATTGGTTTTGCCATGGGCGACATTACGATGTTGGAATTTTTGAAGGGTCACGACCTGTTGCCGGATGTTAAGACCGAGACAGAGGTGGTGGTTATTCCTATCGGAGACACACTGCCAGATGCTCAAAAGGTTGCCGCTGAAATGCGCGAAATGGGCGTCAATACGGCACTGGACATTACCGGCCGCAAGACTGACAAGCAGCTCAAAGCCGCCATAAAACTTGGCGTTAACTACGTGCTGTTCGTGGGCGAACAAGAAATAGAAAACGAACAGTACAAACTGAAAAACCTGGCCACTGCCCTGGAAGAAGCCCACTCATTGCAGCGCATCGTTAGCATTGTCAAAGACCGGAGGAAAAGTTAGAGACCAGAGACTAGAATTCTAACCTCTAAAGTCTAGTCTCTAAACTCTAAACCGCTTTTGCTCGCAAAAGTAGTCCTCATCTGTTAAGATGAGTTTCTATGCATATAAATCGTACTAATCCAGATCCAACGACAACTAAACTTATTATCAAGGCCGATCCCGCCGAAATAGCCAAGGCTAAAGAGTTCGCGCTCAAAAAATTGGCGCCCCAAGTCAAAGTAGCTGGTTTTCGCGAGGGCAAAATCCCCTTGAACCTGGTAGAAAAACACGCGGACCAAAACGTGCTGCAGGCCGAAACGCTAGAGGAAACCATTAACCGTATCTATTCGTCAGTACTGCGTCAGGAAAACCTGCGGCCGGTGGCCAACCCCGAGGTATCTATCAAAAAATTCGTGCCGTTTACCGACCTGGAATTTGAAATCACGGTACCTACCATCGGCCAGATGGAGCTGGCAGACTATAAGAAAATTAAGCTGGCCAAGCCGGCTGTCAAGCTCGAGGCCAAGGATATCGATGATGTTATCAAATCCTTGCGGCAGCGTGCCGCCGAACGCAAAGAAGTCGACCGTCCCGCCAAAAATGGCGATGAAGTTACCTTTGACTTCGCCGGCACTGATAGCAAAGGCCAGCCGGTTCAGGGCGCGGACGGCAAAGATTATCCGCTGACTTTGGGCAGCAATACATTTATTCCGGGTTTTGAGCCGGAGCTAATTGGGCTGAAAGCCGGCGATAAGAAGACCTTCGTAATTACATTTCCGAAAAGTTACGGGGTTAAGGCTCTACAGAGCAAGAAAGTTACTTTCGAAGTTTTGGTTAGTAAGGTAACCGAGCTCACAGAACCCAAAGTAGACAATGATTTCGCGGCCGCTGTCGGACCGTTCAAATCAGTTGCTGAGCTTAAGGCTGATATCAAAAAACAGCTTACTTTTGAACGCGAGCGTGAAACTAATACCCGGTACGAGAACGAACTGTTGCAAAAAATCGCGGATAAATCCAAAATCGAAATCCCGAAACTACTGATAGATGAACAGATCGAACGTGTTGAGCAAGAAGAAAAGCAAAATCTGACCTACCGCGGCCAGACGTGGGACGAACACCTTAAGGAAGAAGGCGTGACTGCCGATGAGCACAAGGAGCAGAAGCGTCCGGTAGCCGAACAACGCGTGAAAGTCAGCATCATCCTGGCCGAAATCGCCGAAGCCGAAAAAGTCGAAGTGACACCAGAAGAGGTCGAAGTACGCCTGCAGATGATGCGCGCCCAATACCAGGACCCGCAGGCTCAAGCCGAGCTGGCTAAACCCGAGGCCCTGCGTGATATTGATAATCGGATTCGCACCGAAAAAACACTGGAGAAGCTCAAAGGATATGCCAGCGCCTAATCCACATGAAGGGTGGGGTGAGTTTCCTGACGCGCAATTTCAGGAACGCATAGAGCAGCTCGGGGACGAGATAGTAAACTGCTACCCGGGTTTTCAAGCTGATGT
>CAYWFI010000065.1:0-3418 GCA_964458165.1 uncultured Candidatus Saccharibacteria bacterium | reverse complement strand
CACCGGGAACTGGCTGAGGCGTTTTTGCTCCTCGCTGGTCAGTTTAAACACTCCGCTTAGCACGTCAACCGCTGTTGGCGACTGCTTAAGCAGTATCTGCATACTGGCGTTGGCCACAATCGCCCGGCCCATCCGTGACCCCATAAAATCCTCCACGTCCTGGGTGATGGTGGTAATACCCAGGTTATATTTGCGGGCGCGCTTAGCCAGGCTGAACAAGAAATTGGCGCTATCTTCGTATTTCATCAGCTGCCAGGCCTCGTCCACTATCAAAATCCGGCGCTTTTGGTCGGATTTAGTTTTGTTCCAGATGTAATTAAGTACGATATACATCGCCACTGGCCGGAGTTCGTCCTCTAGATCGCGGATATTAAATACGACCATAGGGTTATTGATGTTGATATTGCTCTGCTGGCTAAAGATGCCGGCAAACGTACCGCTAGTATACTTTCGCAACCTTTGGGCCAGCTGAGGACCGGTGCCGCCCATGTGCAATAGTTCGTCGTACAGATCATTAATGGTCGGCGGGGTTGATTGATGCGTCAACGGGTCGTTAGTAATACCGGCCCGGGCGTATGTTGCCAGCAGCGCCGCGTCAAGGTCTGACTCTTCCACCGGGCTGAGGGCCGGGGCGATAACTCCGCCGCCGCCCTGAGCGCCAGCCATTTGCGCCTGGGCTCCGCCCATCATGAGCCTTAGTAGTCCCAACAAGGTAATCAGGTTGCTGCGCAATGCGTCGCCGGCATCTTCGGCGTCTACAACCTGCGGAAGGTCAAAAGGATTAATACGGGTGTTACTGTTAAGGCTTAAGCGTACGTAGGCGCCGCCGACGGCCTCTGCCATGCGTTGATACTCGTTTTCCGGGTCGATGATAAATATCTCGGTGCCGAACATCAGGCTGCGCAGCGCCTCTAGCTTGACAGTAAAGCTTTTGCCGGCGCCGGACTTGGCAAATACCACTGAGTTGCCGTTTTCAAGACTGAATCGGTCGAATATAACCAATCCGGAATTATGCATATTGATACCATACATAATGCCGTTCTCCTGACTCAGGTCGGCCGATGTAAACGGGAACGTCGTAGAGAGCGCCCCGGTGTTCATATTGCGGCGGATTTGCAGCTGGTCGGTAAACTGCGGGATGGTGCTGTTCAGCCCCTGCTCTTGCTGGGCGCTGGCTGGCTTGGAATAAACTAACTGTTGACCCAAAAGCGACTCGACTTTGTGACTGACGAATTCCAACTCCTCCATGCTGCCGCCATATACCGTAAAGTACAAGCCAAACCGGAAGAACCGCTCCTCGCCCACCTGTAGCTTGTCACGCATTTCCTCAGCATCCACGATTGCTGCCTGTTTGCCTGGGTCGCGTACCCGGCCTTTCTCCGCGTCGATTTGCAGGCCGGCTTCTAACTGGGTCACTTTTTTGCGCAGGTTCTCAAGCACTACTTGGCTTTCTACCGGATAGACGAATATGCTCAGGTCTATGACCTCGTCTATATTGACCATGCTGCTCAACCAACCGGTAAAGATCTGACGCGGATAGCCATAGACGTAAAACGTCCGCGCGTAACGGGTACCAATACGGAAAAACCCGCTCTGAAATTCAATGGAACTTGGCGCGATAAAGTCGCGCAGCGCGGTCACACCCTTTTGAAAAGCCGCTTGTACTTCTTGTTCCTCGCGCAGGCGTTGTGCTTGGGCCTGCGCGACGGGGTCGAGCGGTTGCTTCTTAGCCACGAGCGCCTCCTTCGGAGGCAAGTTCTAAGGACGAAGTTCTAAAGACGAAATAAATCTTCCTTCGTCCTTCGTCCTTCGTCCTTCGTCCTTCGAGCTTGGTCATCCTAGTTCCTTCTCCAGATTAGGCTGGCGCGCCATGCCCTCGCCCTTGGTAATAACCGGCGCGGTGAGATCGTTGAAGTTTTTGAGCTGCTGGCGGGTAGCGGTGTCGGGGTTATAGGCATCGTAGTACAGCTCGATAAGCTCCTGGGTGTCCAGCGGCAGTCCCTGCACGCCGCACTGCATTAGCCCGGACAGTACCGACTGAACGCGGTTGCGAAGCTCCGTCTTAGCGGCCTCTAGATCGGCTTCGTTAATAACGACATGCTGCTCTTTTTTGGGCGAAAAAGCACTGACCAGATTGCCCAGGAAATTCTTGCTGGCCTCGACGGCTTTCTGGGCATCCAAACCGGCCGGGATATAAGGTACCACCAGATAAAACCGCTTATCCATAATATTTGTCTGCATGGATATGTTATCCATGAAGCTTATGTAATCTTCCATCAGCAGGGCCAACAGCATGTTGTCGTGTTCAGAGCGTATCTTGTCCAGCTTTTCCAGGTAGGGCCGCATGTCGATCTTTTGCGAGCGCACCAGAATCTGAACCGGAAAATACAGCGAGTTCAAAAACCCCTGGTAACTGTACTCCACGGCTTCGCGCTCCTGGGGGCTCATCAGGTCAAAGTTGACGCTTCTGAGCATCAGTACAGACCGGAAGGTACCGTCGTTCATGATAACTATGCCGTCGCGGATTTCGGCTATCTGCAGAGCATTTTGCGTGCTGTTGGGGTTGGATTGTGTCGCCGGAGCACCCGCGGGCTGTCCCGGCGCGGGTTGGTTTGGAATCTGCGGTTGCATCGAAGCCCCTGGGGCCTGATATGGCGCGCTGCCCGCCGGTGTCATGCCGGGGTTCGCTCCAGGGTAACCTTGTCCATTTGGATCCATTAACAAAACCTCCGATTTTGAAGTTCTAAGGACGAAGTTCTAAGGACGAAGCGATTTTCATTGGCGTTCATAGGTAGTCCCACCCTCATTAGTCCAAGGCATAAATATCACGCCCAATTATAGAGGAAAACGACAATAGAGTACAGAGGCTAGTGTAGTGATATTACTACCTCACCGTCATCTTCGCTTAGACGCTTGGCCTGGCGGGCGATGGTGGCAACGTTTAAATCGTCATTATGTGCAAGCCCCAGTATTGCAGGATTAACAGGTTTCTGTCCCTGATCATCTGAGGGCTGTTTGCTAGCGGTTGCGAGTAGCGCGGGGTCTGTGGTTTGTCGGGGCTTGTCTTTGATGATGATTTTACCTTCACGATCATGCAGAGGCTGCAGTACTCTCATATGGCCGTTTATGTGCGATTTAGCCTCTTGTTGTTCTTCGGCAATTTTGTGCACAAGAGCTTCCTCTTCATCGGTAGCCGCGGCCGCGGGGTGGACATCATCCGTACCTGGTGCCACAACTTGACGATTATTAAAGGTGGCAAAATCACCCGCCACTTTGTCCTGCGGCGCGGTCTGGTTCATAAACCAATAATCAGTCGGTGTCTGTTGAGCTTGGGACGGATCACTCGGTTTCATAGACGCTACTACCTGCTGGCGATGGGAGGCGCTGGATTGCTGTATAAGCTGATCCATTCGTTGGG
>CAYWFI010000064.1:0-3587 GCA_964458165.1 uncultured Candidatus Saccharibacteria bacterium | reverse complement strand
TGGATGGTAAAGAAGTTGACATGGGTAGCCCCTGGGAGCGCTGGGATTACGCCGGCGTGATTCGCGACCATTATGGCATAGAGGTCTTCGACTGCACGATTGAGCAGGTCAAAGAAAAACTCAAAGAGCACAATCTCGAGGTAGAAAAAACCGAAAACATCGCTCGCGGCATTGATAAACTATGGAAAAACGTCCGCAAGGACGTAGTGGGTCCCATCTGGCTTATCAACACACCGGCATTTATCTCGCCACTTTCTAAGGCAGACGATAAAGACCCGCGTTTCGTGCAGCGGTTCCAGGCGGTCGTGGCAGGTTCGGAACTGAGCAATGGTTTCTCGGAGCTCAACGATCCCGTTGATCAGCTCAATCGTTTCGTCGAACAGCAGGCTATGCGTGATGCCGGTGACGACGAGGCCATGATGCTTGATATCGATTATGTCGAAATGCTCGAGTACGGCATGCCGCCGGCTTGCGGCCTGGGCTTTAGCGAGCGGGTTTTCTGGGTGTTTGAAGACGTGACTGCTCGTGAGGGCGTGCCGTTCCCGCAGCTCCGCAGCGACATAGATGAGGTCACAAAATCCATCTATCCAGATATAAAGCTATGAAAGCAATTTGGAAAGACCAGACCATCGCCGAGGCAGACAAGGGAGACCTGATTTATATCGAGGGCAATTGGTATTTTCCGCCCGGTTCGGTTAAGCAGGAATTCCTGCAAAAGTCAGATACGCCCTATCATTGCCCCTGGAAGGGCGACTGCCAATATTTCAACGTCGGCAATCCGCTGGCCAGCGGAAATGATTGGAGCCAGGATAACGCTTGGTCATACCCAAACCCGCTACCAGGCGCGCTGGACATCGTCAAAAAAGATTTCAGCAATTATGTCGCCTTCTGGCGTGATGTGACTATTAGCGAGGCGTAATGAAAGAGGTCTATGCTCCACGGGTCGCCATCCTGGCCGCAGGCTGTTTCTGGGGTGTACAGTACTATTTCGACCAAGTACCCGGCGTGCTAGAAACAGAGGTCGGCTACATCGGCGGCCGATCGGATAATCCCACGTATGAGGACGTCTGCTATCAAGACACCGGCCACGCCGAGGCAGTCAAGGTAACCTTTAATCCAGAAAAAGTTAGCTATGAGACGCTGCTCAAACAGTTCTTTCGGATGCACAACCCAACGCAGCTCAACCGCCAGGGGCCTGACATCGGCACGCAATACCGCTCAGCCATCTTCTATCTGGACGACAAGCAAAAAAACCAAGCCGAACAATTTATCAAAAAGATAAACACGCGCGGCCAAATCAAAACCACGCTAGAGGAGGCAAAAACTTTCTGGCCAGCCGAAGACTATCACCAAAAATTTACCGAACGCACCGGCCAGGGCATGTGCCACGTCATTTACGCTCCAGTTTACAGCTGACAGTATACAGCCGACAGCACGAGCAAGAACTGTTTGCTGTAAGCTGTCTACTGTATACTTTCCTTAGTGAACTACATCTTTGACTTCGACGGAACCATCGCCGACACGCTGCCGGCGTTTATCGCCGTGTTCAATAAGACCGTGCGTGGCAACGAAGAGCCGATGACGCCAGAGGAAATCCAGCGCCTGCGCGGCCTGCCGTCGCGCAGGGCGCTCAAAGCAGTCGGCGTAAAATGGTGGCAAGTTCCCAAACTGGTTGTCCAGGGCATACCGGATTTTCACGCCTTGATTCCGACAGTCGAGCCGTTTCCAGGCATTCCAGAGGTCATCCGCGAGCTGCGCAAGCGCGGCGACAATCTCTATATCGTTACCAGCAATACGCAGGAGAGTGTCGAGACATTCCTGCGCAACCACGATCTGGACGGCTTTTTTGATGATATCGCCACTAGCGCGAGCTTGTTCAACAAATCGCGCTACATCCGCCGCCTCATGAAAAAACACGGGCTTAAACGCAGAGACACCATGTACGTGGGCGACGAAACGCGCGATGTCCAGGCCGCCCGCCTGGCGCTCATCAAAATCATATCCGTTACCTGGGGCTTCAACACAGCCAAGATTTTAAAACGCCAGCGCCCGACATATCTCATAGACAATCCACGCGAACTACTAAATCTAAAACCGAAAGGCAAAAAGCAATGAGTCCCGTTAGACCTCAAAAAACCCTCCATTATCGCTGTGCGACTGAAGCATGCACACGTGTTCAACCGTTAATCGAAAGCCGGAAGTCAAGCGAGGTTCTAACGGCATGAGACTACACCGCTTTTACGTAAAACCTGATGAAATCGAGCTAGACCACACATTCTGGCTTAAGGACGAGCGCTTGCGCAGCCAATGGACAAGAGTACTTCGTTACCGGGTGGGCGACCAGGTTGTGTTATTTGACGGCGTGGAGCACGACCGCCTTTACAAACTCGTACAGGTCGAGCAGGATGCTATCAAGCTAGAGCTGGTAACAGAGTTTGAGCGCAAACTACCAGACAAGCACATATACTTGTTCTTCAGCCTGCTCAAAAAAGACAAAAGCGATTGGGTGCTACAAAAATGCACGGAACTGGGCATCCGCAACTTCGTGCCTATTATCGCTGAACGTTCAGAGAAAACTGGTTTCAACCAAGAGCGAGCAGAAAAGATTGTGATTGAAGCCGCCGAGCAGTGCGGCCGCAGCGATATCCCGCACGTTAGAGAACCATTGTATCTTGAAACCGCACTCGTTGAGTATAAAGGTAAGGTCAATCTGCTTTACGCCGAAGAGAGACTAGAGACTAGAGATCAGAGACCAGATGAGGAGCCTCTAAACTCTGACGCCATCGGCGTCTTCATAGGTCCTGAGGGCGGGTGGACAGACGCCGAGCTTAAACTTTTTGACCAAGCGGGGGCAGGGCATTTTCACTTAGGCAACCTCACGCTTAGGGCCGAAACCGCCGCCGTCGCCGCCAGCACAAAGCTCCTCCAGGGTTGACAAGCATAAGCTTTACTGATATACTTGACTTAATCCCTTGCTCGCTTTGGGGCAAAAAATCTCTTATACTAGAAAGCCATGACAAATAATTATTGGAGGGAACGAAACAAGCCGTATGAGCCGGGGCAGAAAGCTCCGTTCAAGGTGTCACGTTCAAAAATCGAGCTGTTTATGCAGTGCCCACGGTGTTTTTGGCTGGACGTGCGGCTCAAGATAACGCGGCCCTCTAGCCCCCCGTTCAATATCAACAAAGCCATTGATGAATTGTTCAAAAAAGAATTCGATAAATACCGGCAGGAGAAAAAGCCCCACCCGCTGATGGTGGAATTCGGCGTGGACGCCGTGCCGTTTGATCACGATCAGCTGGATACCTGGCGCGAGACGTTTGTGGGTGTCACGACATTGCACGAACCGACCAATCTGCATGTATTTGGCGGGATTGACGACGTATGGGTAGACGGGGCGGGCAACCTGATAGTGGTGGATTATAAGGCTACGGCCAAAGCATCGGAAGTCAGTATAGATTCTGATTGGCAGATTGCGTACAAACGCCAGCTCGAAGTCTATCAGTGGCTGCTGCGACAAAACGGCTTTAACGTCAGCGACACCGGCTATTTTGTCTACACCAACGGGCGGATGGACCTGGATGGGT
>CAYWFI010000063.1:0-3589 GCA_964458165.1 uncultured Candidatus Saccharibacteria bacterium | reverse complement strand
CATTACCCAAAGCGGCTAGTTCGGCAACCTCCGGGTCAATGCGTTTTGGTGCCGCCGGCAAGACAATGTCGTCAGTATCTTCGACCGTTGCCTGGGCGGGCAGTTCGGTACCGCCAAATATTGCAGACAATGGCTGATAAAACTCGTATTCCTGGTTTACCTCATAATACAACCTGTTGTTGGTGGTATCAGACGCGATTATGCCTATGCTAAGTAGATTGGATAATTCGCGGCGCACGGAGTTGATCTGCTCGTCAATTTTACGGGTAATTTCGCGCACGTAAAACGACCTGTTCGGATTACTATAGAACAGGCGCAATAACTTTACTCTGGTTTTACTCCCAAACAGTTGTTCAACCACACGTACAGCTTACCATAATTTATTCACTATAGAGGTAAAATCGGCTATTTCACCTACTTTTGTTGCAAAAAATACTTGACCAATTCTATAGCTTCGGCGCTATTTTGTACCCACTGGATATGAGGGTTGCGCTTGAACCAAGTACGCTGGCGCTTAGCATATTGCAAGCTGTTCTTGACGATTTCGGCCTTGACGCTTTCGAGCGTAGATTCGCCCTCAAGATACGATCGCCACTCTCGGTAACCAACTCCTGTCATGCCCGGCGCATCCCATCCATATTTTTGGACCAGACCGGACACTTCCTTTTCTAGCCCAGAACGAACCATTTGCTCGGTTCTTGCTCGCAAGCGCCCCGTTAGATCGTCTTTACTTATCTCTATGCCTATGACAGACGTGTTAGCCCTGATATCCTTCTTTACCGGTACGGCCCCGTTAGTTTCGATTGTCCTGATGAGGTGGCGCGGATTCTGGCTATTGTTTGGCAGATCCAGGTCCATGGTCTTAATTTTTTGCTGCAGCTCCTCTACTGACATCTGCTGTAATTGTTCACGCTCCTCTGCGGGCACGGACGGCAGGAATGCAAAGTCAAATATAACGCCATCTACGTATAGGCCGGTACCTCCTGCCATTATCGGTACTTTACCACGGATGACGATGTCATCGATCCAGATCTCAGCTTGGCGTTTGAACTCGGCCGCCGTGAATGCTTTGTCGGGTTCAATAACGTCAAGTAAGTGGTGTGGTATTTCATTTTGGTCTGCCAGGGCGGGCTTGGCCGTGCCAATATCCATACCCTTGTATACGGTCCGGGAATCGGCACATATGATTTCTCCATCAAAAGCCTTGGCAATCTCCATAGCCAACGCGCTTTTGCCGCTGCCTGTCGGGCCAACGACGACAATCAGAGGAGCTTGTTTTCGTTTGGATTCCATAACAGCTTCCCGACCTCCACGTAATAATTCCCATCTGAGCCCAATACCTCAACGCCTTCGGCCTCCAAGTGCGCCTTGTGCCCTGCCCGGCCACCGGGATAGCCGCTGGCTAATCCGCCCTGTTTATTAACCACGCGTTGCCAGGGCAGATCCGGATCGCCAAAATGAGCAATACCGCCGACAATGCGCGCTGCTCTGGCATTACCAGCCAGCGCCGCTAATTGACCATAGGTCATCACTCTGCCCTGTGGTATCTGGGCAACCAGAGCTTCAACCCGCTGACTAAACTCTCTGTCCATACTACAGGCTGGATTTGTTAACCCGACTAATTACTTCGTTGGCGACTGATTGCAGGAAATTGTCTATCTGTAGAGAAGACGGCTCCTGCACTACCATATCCCCGCGGATACGGGGCGTCACTTGGCCAGTCTCTATCTCTTTGGTACCAACGACTACCGTATAGGGCACTTTAACCACCTCGGCAACGCGAATCTTTTTGCCGACAGATTCATTGCTGTTATCAATACTGGCACGCAGACCGAGCTTACGCGCCTTCTCTGCTACGTCTCGGGCAAAGTTTACAGTCGCCTCTTCTTGGTTAACACTAATAATCCTAATCTGTTCCGGCGCTAACCAGACCGGGAACTTCCCTGCTGTGTGTTCTACATACACACTGAGAAAGCGCTCTATCGATCCCAGTAGGGCAGAGTGAATCATAACCGGGCGCTCTGTCATACTCTCGCCCGTAACGTATTCCAGCTCAAACTGCTCCGGTTGCACAAAATCCAGCTGTACTGTTGCCACCTGGTGCTCGCGGCCAATGGCGTCAGTAGCCATAAAGTCGATTTTGGGGCCGTAAAATGCCGCTTCGCCGAGCTCTTCAAAATATTCCAGGTCGTTCTTAGCAACCGCTGCCTTAAGCTGCTCCTGAGCCTTTGACCAGAGTTCAGGTGAACCTAGGTAAGCATCAGTTTCATCACGATAAGACAAACGTACGCGCAGACCCATACCGACTGTTTCATACAGCTGGCGAGCCGCAGTCAGCAGACCATTTATTTCGTCCTCTATCTGGTCAGGGCGGCAAAAGACATGGCTGTCATCTTGGGTAATAGAGCGTACACGACTTAAGCCTCCAAGTTCACCTGTCTTTTCATCCCTATAAACAGTAGTCGTTTCAAGATAACGGATAGGTAAATCGCGATAACTGCGAGGTTGTGAAGCATAAATACGCGTATGGTGCGGGCAGTTCATTGGCTTGAGTACTAGTTCATCACTAGTCTCCTGGCTTTTGACCAAAAACAGCTCATCGCCAAACTTTGTCCAGTGGCCGCTTTTCTCATACAGATCTTTCTTGGTCATATGCGGCACCCAGACTTTTTCAAAGCCCTGGCTTTCACGCAGCTCGTTAGAGAATCTGGTCAGTTCTTCTCTGAGCACAGTACCTCTGGGGGTAAAAAGTGGCAGGCCAGAACCGACCAAGTCAGAGAAGACGAAAAGATCAAGCTCTTTGCCTAAGCGGCGATGGTCGCGTTTTTTGGCTTCCTCTAGCATATGCAGGTGGTCGTTTAGCTCTTGCTCAGTAGCAAACGCCACGCCATAAACACGTTGCATTTGAGGGTTTTCTTCCTTGCCGCGCCAGTAGGCTCCAGCTACACGCATTAGCTTAAAAGCACCGACTTGGCCGGTAGATTCGACGTGCGGGCCACGGCATAGATCGATAAAGTCGCCATTAGTATAGAAAGAAACTTCGTCTACTACCGAACCTCCCTCGGCGATAGTGCCCATCTCGTCCGCGCTGAGATCTTTAGCCACGGTGGTACCGGCCCGCTTCAGGTCGTTTAGTAGCTCCTCTTTATAGGTCTGACCGCTCTCTTGAGCCCAAGCGATGGCTTCATCTACCGGTTTAGTAAAGCGCTCAAATGACTGGTTTTCCTCTATAACTTTGCGCATTTCAGCCTCTATGCGGGCGAAATCCTCCTCTGATACCTTAGTATCGGGTCCCAGATCAACGTCATAATAAAAACCATTCTCTACCACCGGCCCCACACCCAACTTAACCCCTGGCCAGAGACGTTTGATAGCCGTGGCCATAATATGCGCTAGACTATGCCGCATCGCATACAGATTGTCTTTATCTTCCATAAATTACTCCTTACAAAATAAAAAGAGACGCACTATAAATGATAGGCTTGAATGCTCTCGCAAATACATTCAAACCATCTAGCGCGTCTCGGGACCTTTATCCTCATACCATCTGCCGATAAGGTGCAACATCTGATGATGTCTATATGAACCT
>CAYWFI010000062.1:0-3888 GCA_964458165.1 uncultured Candidatus Saccharibacteria bacterium | reverse complement strand
ATGATCTGGAATATGTACGACTTTTTTACCATGTACGCGGAAGTCGATGGTTGGGAGAGTGGTCCGCTGGACAGCGGAGGCAAGCTTGATGATCCGTCCGAAAACCTGAACAACCCCTTGGATGTATGGATTGTTTCGCGCGTACACCAATTGACCCAAGAAGTCGAAGAGCATATGGATCGCTATGATATCCCTAACGCGCTGGAACCAGTCTTGCCGTTTTTAGAAGACGCGAGTAACTGGTACGTGCGCCGCTCGCGCCGCCGTTTCTGGCGCGAGTCCTCCGCAGCCTTGAGCGAAGGAGTAAAATCTGGCAATGATGCCGACAAGAACGACGCGTACCGCACGCTGCACTATGTATTGGTACGTCTGAGCATGGTTCTGGCGCCATTCACGCCGTTTCTGGCAGAGGAGCTGTATCATAATCTTACGGGCGGCGAGAGCGTGCATCTTTTGGATTGGCCAGCGCCTGGCCATATCGATGATAACTCACTGCAAACCATGCAATTCGTACGAGAGATTATTAATGAGGGCCTCTCGCAGCGGGCATTCGGCAAGGTTAAGGTCCGTCAGCCCCTTAGCGAGGTGAGTATCTATGATCAATCAGGCCGGCTGAACGATGAATTAAAGGAAATCATTGCCGAAGAACTCAATGTCAAGGCAGTTATAACCCGGAAAAATCCCGCGCCTGACACTACCCGGCCATTCCTTGATACCTATCTCGAAAAAGTTCAGACAACCCCGGTCGCGATAATGGACATGGAGCTTAACGCGGAGCTCAAAAGAGAAGGATTAATGCGTGAAGTAGTGCGTAACGTCCAGAATGCCCGCAAGCAAGCAGGTTTACAGGTCGACGACCGTATTCAGCTACTGCTAGCCTCTGATGATTCTGAACTTGCTCAGGCAATTACAGAGCATAAGGATACTATTATTGCCGAAACGCTTGCTGTAGGCCTTCTGGGCGTGTCACAGGGCTATTCTCATACCGAAGATGCCCAAATAGACGGCAAAACCCTGCGAATTGAGCTGCAAAAATCCAAAAATGAGATACAATAAATCTACTATGAGCGAAGACCAATTCACCAAACTATTCAAATATATGGAAAAACGCTTTGACGAAATGGACAAGCGTATAGATGGGCTTGCATCTCAGATTGACAGACTGACCAACACAATTGACGGATTCATGAAGCGCTTAGATGAAATCGAGACAGAGCAACTGGCCAGAGATCGACAGTTCGAGAAGCTACTGGTATGGGCCCGCAAGGTATAGGAAAAAACCGGCATTCCGCTCGAAAATCTCTGAATCCTGACATCTGAAATCTAAAATCTAAGTTCTGTCTCTTGTCAAAGAGGCGTGTATCTGTTAAACTCAATACCTGACTATGAGTCCCGTCAGAATTCAAAAGACTGTCAGAACACAGTGCGCGGTTGAACATCTGATGAGCGATTCAAACGTTCAATAAACTAATAAAGTAAAGCGAAATTCATACTGGATGACTAAAAAAGCAGTAATTTCCACTGGTGGACACCAGTATGTCGTCTCTGAGGGCGATGTACTGGAAGTCGAACTCATCAAGGCCGAGAAAACGGCCAGTTTTGAGCCGCTACTAGTTATTGATGGCGAAAAAACCACTATTGGCACCCCTGTAGTTTCTGGCGCTAAGGTGACTGCTGATATAGTCGCTCAGGTTAGGGGCGAGAAAGTCACCGCTATCCGATACAAAGCCAAAAAACGGGTCAAAAAGGTCCACGGCCACAAACAGCATCTTACTCAGATCAAAATCACCAAAATCGCCTAAAACCAGGCGATTTTCAGATTCTAGATTCTAGATCTCAGACGTTAGAGGTAGGAGGTTAAAATGAGCGGTAAAATTAGTGACTTTACAGATCTGATTGTTTGGCAGAAGGGCCATTCGCTTTGCGTGGATCTGTACGGCGGGCTCCTTTAGGTCTCATGCGATGCGCTTATGAGCCCTCGTCTCTAAAATCTGGCATTTAACATCTGGAATCTACAGTAACTGAAGTGACTGCCTGTGGATAAGTTCCACCAGTTAAAAGAGGTTGTTGTAGAAAACAACACAATAATAATTGTAAAAATCATCATACATTATATAAAAATGCTTGTGATTACATAATTTACGCGTACAAGCGTACGTTATTAGCACTGATTTTGTACGTACTAAAAAAGTAAAAAACATATCCGTTGCGGGTTACTCGTATTTTGCCTGTTTTTTGTCAATCGTTACACCTTAATTTAGCAACAGAGTACTATATTTTTATTTATGATTGTTGTTATTATAACTACTAATTTTATGTACTATAAGGCTGGCTATGCCTGTGGAAATCCGTATACAAAATTATATCTGTTTGTCTTGAGGTAAACACATGCGGGCACGCATACTAGTAGGTGCCTACTGTACAAATAAAAACTAAAGTACAAAAACAAACATCCGTATTCGCGTAAAGCCACGACGGATAAAGGCAAAACCAACAAACAAAACCAAATGCTCAAACAAAACACCTACCGGTTACGTACCGTTCTCTACGCCTTAAGCGTAGTACTGGTTGTTGTTGCTCTCGCTGCCCTGACATTTGTTGATACGCTTACTCCGACTGCTAACGCCGCGCCCAGCACTTACCTGAACTTCCAGGCGCGGCTTAAGACAAGCTCTGGCACGGTAGCGCCAGATGGCAATTACAACATTGAGTTCAAAATTTATGACGTAGACACCGGCGGCACGGCGCTCTGGACAGAGACCCGTACCAACGGCAACAGAGTGCGTGTGGCCAATGGCTATATGAGCATAAGTCTGGGGTCGGTCACGGCTTTCCCGGATACGATTGCCTGGGGCGATAATCTGTGGCTGACCATGAACATCGGCGGCACCGGCAGTCCGGCTTGGGACGGCGAAATGAACCCCCGATTGCAACTAACTGCCGTACCGCACGCTTTCCATGCCGACAGGGCAGGCGCGCTAACAGACGGCACGAACGACTACACCCCGGATAGTTTTGTCCAGACAGCACCTAGCTCAGTCCAGGGTGTCAATTCGGCCAATACCGCTATCCGTGTTAATCAAACTGGCGCGGGTAACATCTTGCAGCTGCAGGGTGACAGCAGCGACGTGCTGACTCTTAGCAAGGCCGGCAATCTGGCCATAGCCGGCGATTTAGCGGTTAACGGCGGCGACATTACCAGCTCCGGTGCCCTGACCGTAACTCCGGCCGCGGGCAGTAACTTCAACGTTAATCTTAGCGGCGCCGGGGATTTTGCTGTCAATACAGACCAATTGTACATAGACACCAGCGCTGGCTTTATTGGTATCAACACAGCGTCGCCGCAGTCAG
The DNA here is from genome assembly GCA_964458165.1 of uncultured Candidatus Saccharibacteria bacterium. Classification (GTDB taxonomy): domain Bacteria; phylum Patescibacteriota; class Saccharimonadia; order Saccharimonadales; family JACDBH01; genus CAYWFI01. Next base: position 537 of record CAYWFI010000062.1, on the reverse strand, counting down.
CTCTGACTATCGGCGGGGCCGGTACCCAGGTTATATCCCGTACTGTCACCGACGGCAGGTTGTCGCTTTACGGCGGAACCAGTGAGGCTACGGGAGCATATTTCCACGTTACGGGCTCTACTAACACAACCAGCCCTGGCCGCTCCAGCGCCGAGTTTGTTATAGGCGAGAGCACGGCTGGTATTGCCGAACAGCACTCCAAATTCGCGCTTTACAGCTATGACGGTGCCAGTACCTGGACACCAATCCTTGCCGCTATAGGCGCTACGCGTAACGTTGGTATCGGTACCGTTACGCCTGGGGCCTACCGTCTTAACGTCCAAGGCGGTGATGTCAACCTGTCTGGCAGCCTAGCTACCGGCGAAGTCGTCCGTCTCAGTTCAACCGGCGGCCTGCAGAACATTACCGGGTATGTGCAAAGTAGCGGCACGTTTGCAGCCACATTGACTGACAATGTCGCTGATGCCCTGGACATTCAGCAGGGCACCAACAACTACATAAACATCAACACCACTAACTCCAGTGAGAACATATCCT
>CAYWFI010000061.1:0-3945 GCA_964458165.1 uncultured Candidatus Saccharibacteria bacterium | reverse complement strand
CTACCAGTTCTTTGGGGGTGATTGCCGCTTTGATAAGGTAGCCGTCGGCCTGGCTTTCTACTTCGGCTCTGGTTTTTTCATCTTGGTCCAGGTTGGTTGTGATAATAATCTTGCTCTTGAACCCAGGTGATAGAGTAGGATCACGCAGGGCGCGCAGTATCTCGATACCGTTCAGGCCGGGTACCATTAGATCAAGCAGCACGATATCGTAGTTATTCGTCTGAGCTACTTGCAGTCCGTCGGTGCCGTTTAATACGGTCGTCACCTGCCACCCGGCCTTACGCAGTGCCCGTTCGTACAACTCGCCGATAAAGTACTCGTCTTCTATACACAGGATTCGTTGAGCGGTGCTGTCGGTAGTATAGGACATTTTATAGACTCCTTATCTTCTGTACATTGAGTGGTTTTTGATCCAGCCGCTGGCTTGGCGTTCGATGCCGTCTGGACCATTGCCGCCTGATTTAATACTAGCAAATGTCTGTAAGGAGAAGCCAAACTTACTGCCCTTGCCTTCGTGGCTGTTGACCCATACGTTGCCGCCGTGCGCGGTTATGATGGATTTGACCAAGTACAAGCCCAGTCCGCTGCCGCCGACAGAGTTTGAACGGTGCGAGCGGTAGAATTTGGTGAACAGCCCCTTTACGACGTTCTCTGGAATGCCGGGGCCAAAATCTTCTATTTCGGTGCTGACCGTGCCGTCCTTGGCAACTTGGCTGTGGATGATAATCTTGTGTGCCTGGCCGCTATATTTAATAGCGTTGTCTACCAGGTTGCTGACTACTTCGTAAATACTGATTCTGTCGATGGCTACAGTCGGCAGATTTTCCTGGATATTCAGTTCCAGCGTTTTACTGCGCACTGAGGCGCGAAGCTCCAGGTCTTTGATAATAGATGGTAGCACCTCATTCCAATTGGCTTCGTGCAGGCTAAGGGTTAGCTGGTTTTCATCAATGCGAGCAACGTTTAGGATATTGCTCACAAAAGCCGTCAAGGTTTGGGCGGCCGCGCTCATCTTGCGCATAAATTCCTTATGCTCGGGCGACAGCTGATCGCCCAGTTCGTCTTCGAATACCTCTATGTAGCCGCGCAGCACGGTTAACGGTGTGCGCAGCTCATGCACGGCCAAGGAAACGTAACTTGTAGATTGGTCGGCCTGGTCGTAGTCGGCAGTGCGGTCAAATATAGCTAATGTGACCTCGTGGCCGCTGGAATCGTCTTTACTATACGACGCCGCCAAATCGAATTGCTTGGTAATTTTGCCATCGCCCAAGGCAGTACGAACATGCTCCCAACTGCGGGTATCGGTGGCGCGGCTTTGACTGACGGTTTGTAGCCAGGTGTCAAAAGTATCATCCGAGGTAAACGACATCCTTAGGGTGTCGTAGATATGCTTGCCGGTGACTTTTTCGCGCGGCAGGTCAAAGAAGCCGGCAGCGGCAGTGTTGGCTTGCGTGACGACATGCTGCTTGTCAAGCAGCAGTATTGCCACCGGCAGCTGGTCTATGAGCTTATCAGTCTGCAAGGGCGCCGCCGAAGCCGCATCGTCTGTATTGTTTACTATGTGGCTACTGCTAGCCAGGTCGTATACTTGCCGGACCATAGAACTGACAAGTTCGCGGCCTAGTTTTAGCTGGTCGAGCTTAGGTGCTGCTACATTATTTTTGCCTGGACTTACATGCCAAATGGCTTGCCAGACTTTTTCTATCGGCAAGGTGGTGGCTCTTAGTAGTACGCTATAGGCAATGATGGCCGCTATGACATAGAGTGTCGTACTTACTCCTAGACTTACTAGGGACGATAAACCCAATAGTTCATAAGCTATCAAGTAACCCCCAAGGGCCAGTATCCCCGGCAGAAAAACACCTAGGAAAATTAAGTTAGACAGCTGGCTGGTAAAGCGCTTGAGGTGGTTCATCTCCGGCTCCCTTTGGGAGCAATTATCAATTTACAATTTACAATTTTCAATTGTGGCAGCGGCTTCGCCGCATTGTTATAAACTACAGATGATAAATATGAACTATGAGATGAAAAGCCATTCTCCTTTTGAGGTTTTGGCGGATTCATCCCCTATTTCCCGCCCGTGTACGCATTATTGATAACCTACTCTGTCGGCTGATTCTATCATGGTAAACCAGGTTTGCCCGGGGTTGAGTTTGATGTCGTTACCTGAGGCGTCCTTGAGCTGCCACTGACTACGGCGATCCGGCTTAGTCCAGGTACCTTTTGTGACGGTACCATCCTGGAACACGAATACCTCGCCTGAACCGGTGGTGCCGTATACGGTATGGACACGGTTAGCGTGGGTACTGCGACTCATAATCGGTACGACTATGACGTCCGGTGCGATCTGCGCTCCAGTATCAGCATCAACATGCGCGGCCCCGCCCTGGCTGCGCAGGTAAGTGTTGGTAGCCGCATCATAGGCAAAACTGACATTGTATAATCCGCGTGAAACGGCCAGGTTGATCGCGGTTGCCGCGGGCAGCGTTGACGCGGCTGGGGTTTCAGCAGACTCCGGGTCTGCGGCTGGCTTGATTTCTTTGCGCGGCAAGCTAGTAATAGAATCACCGTTGTTATATCCCCGGGCGGTGAATAGTTCCAGTATCTGCCCCCCGGTGGTATAGAGGTTATGCGGCGCGTAGCGGTTACTGACGCGCCGGAAATAACCCGCCGTATTGTCCATATCCTGTATGCCTAGGCTTCTGATGTCGGCCAGGGCTTCGGGCGAGCCGCCAGCGTGAACAATCGGCGCGTTATATGGCAAGAACCAGTCAATATAATATGGGCGCAAGGAACGCACTGGCCCGATGTTGGCCGGCACGTTGTCATGGTAAATCGCATTGAACCGGGTGATGCCGCCCTCGGCGATCGCTTCGGACACAATGTCGGCTTCGCGCAAGCCCGACTGCGGCCGGGCTTCGGGGCTGTTTTCTATCTGAACAGCGTAAATTGGTTTGATGGCGGCCGCTTTATCCAGCTGGCGACCGCTGACACGCGAAGCCATAGTAGTTGGCTCTGGCTCTGGTTCGGGCTCTGGTTCGACATATGCTGCCGGCGGCGGTGAGGTGTCTCGAATAATAAACCAATAGACAGCTGTAGCTGTCGCTCCTAGTACTGCGGCCACGATAACGCCGAAGATTATCCATTGCAGTTTGGTCTTTGGCCGAGGCAGTTTAAATTTTAATCTGCCTTTTCTGGGCGGTTTTGGCAACGGCAGTTCGCCAAAAGGCTCTTCTATGACCTTTGGCTGAGCTACCTCCTTAGGCGGCTCGCTAAGAGCCGGGCCGCTGGGGGGCGCGACAACCGCCAGCGGCGACCGTTTGTTGGTACGGCGAATCATATCATCCATATATCGAACCTATTTTAGCATAAGCATCACAGGGGTAAAACCCCATCCTATAATGAATCTTGCCCGTCTACAATCTGATACAATCAGAAAGATGTATTCAGAACAACTCATTGAACGACTAATCGGCCTGTTGGCGCCGGATGGGTTTGTGCCGCGCGAGGAGAGTGAGACGCGTTGCCCTGCCCGTTCGCTGCCCGATGGCGCCGAGGTGACGCGTGTGCCGCCGTCGCCCACCGGCTTCGTGCATGTCGGTACGATTTACGCCGGGTTAATTAATGAGCGTATTGCCCGCCAGTCTGGCGGCGTATTCATCTTGCGCATCGAAGATACTGATAAACAGCGCGAGGTCGAGGGTTCGGTCGACCAAATTATCAGGGCATTCAAAGATTTTGAGCTGGACTATGATGAGGGACCAGAGACAAATGGCGCCTACGGCCCGTATTTTCAGAGCCAGCGGGCGCAAGTATACTTGGGCTTTGCTGTTGACCTACTGAAGAAAGGCCGGGCTTACCCCTGTTTTGCCACGGCCGAAGAACTGCAGGTAGCCAGGGCGGAGTTTTTTACTTTGCTGGTCCTTTACGGCTACCTGCAGTTCT
>CAYWFI010000060.1:0-4023 GCA_964458165.1 uncultured Candidatus Saccharibacteria bacterium | reverse complement strand
GCATTCTTACCTACATTAATGACCGCGCTGACAGTTTCTTCTGGCTGTAGCTGCAGTAGATTAACGATAGCTATGCCCTTCGCGTTCAAGCCGACAGCCGGAACTTCGTAGGTCTTCAAGCGGAAGACACGGCCTTTATTGGTAAAGAACAGCAGGAAGTCGTGTGTTGATGTATTAACAACGTGTTCAATGACGTCTTCTTCGCGGGTAGCCATACCACGGCGGCCTTTGCCGCCGCGTCCCTGCTTCTTATAATCAGAGATTGAGCTCCGCTTGATGTAGTTGTTTGCTGTAAGTGTAACAACAACTTGTTCATCAGGAATTAAGTCTTCATCGCCTAATTTACCTAGCTCTTGAGGGATAACTTTTGTGCGACGCTCATCGCCAAATTGCTGCTTCATTTCAAGTAGTTCTGCCTTAATGATTTTGAGTATTTCTTTTTCGTTGGCCAAAATACCCTCGAGCTTGCTGATAAGCTTGATGAGTTCTGCCAGCTCGTTTTCGATTTCTTGGCGCTGCAGACCAGTGAGCGTACGAAGCTGCATGGCAAGTATGGCCTTGGCCTGAATTTCACTTAATTTGAACTGTTTTATCAGATTGGCCTGCGCCTCATCGGTTGTCTGAGAGGCACGAATTGTTTTGATAACTTCATCAATGTGATCGAGCGCGATCTTGAGGCCCTCTAGTATATGGGCACGGTCTTTTGCTTTGCGAAGCTCAAATTCCGTACGGCGGCGCACTACAGCCTGGCGATGTTTAATATACTCGACTAATACGTCCTGAAGTCCCAAAACACGCGGCTGGACCCCATCAATCAATGCCAGCATATTGTAATGAAAAGCTGTCTGCAAGGGTGTGAGCTTGTAAAGTTGATTGAGGAGCTTCTTTGGATAGGCGTCTTTTTTGAGGTCAATAACAATACGGACACTACCGCGGGCGCTTTCATCCCTGATATCCGAAATTCCGGAAATCTTTTTATCGCGTACCAAATCGGCAATTTTCTCAACCAAGCCAGCCTTGTTTACCGCGTATGGAATTTCACTGATGATAATACGTTGTTTTCCCTTAGCAGTTTCTTCAATGTTAGCCACACCGCGCACGACCACACCGCCGCGGCCAGTTGCAAAAGCAGTCCGGATCGATTCCTTACCGTAGATGATGCCTCCGGTTGGAAAATCCGGCCCCTTTACGTGTTCCATGAGGTCATCCAGGCTGGCTTCCGGATTGTCAATTTGTACGATGATCGCATCCACGAGTTCACCTAAGTTATGCGGCGGGATGCTGGTGGCCATGCCAACGGCAATACCCATTTGCCCGTTCAAAAGCAGATTGGGCAGTTTTGCCGGCAGAACTTCTGGTTCTTGCTGCGAACCGTCAAAGTTATCCCGGAACGGAACCGTTTCTTTATCTATATCTTCTACCATTGCTTCCGAGGATTTCGTCATCCGTGCTTCGGTATAGCGCATGGCGGCAGCCGGGTCACCATCCATACTACCGAAGTTACCTTGTCCGTCTACCAACAGATACCTGGTCGAGAAGGTTTGCGCCATACGAACCATTGATTCATAGATAGCCGAGTCGCCATGCGGGTGGTATTTACCCATAACTTCACCAACGATTTGAGCGCTCTTGGTGTGTTTGCCTGTCGAGCGAAGACCGGTCTTGTCCATGACGTACAAAATACGTCGGTGCACAGGCTTGAGCCCATCTCGCACATCAGGCAATGCGCGCGCCACGATAACAGACATGGAGTACTGAAGATAACTCGTCTCCATCTCGTCCTCGACCGACCGCAGGACCATGGTCTTGGAATGATTGAGCGGATCAATCGGTTTCATGCGCTTTTCTTCTTCGTTCATGAGCGGCTCCTTTCAGGAGCAATTTTCAGTTTACAATTTTCAATTTTCATTTGTGGCAGCTGCTGCGCAGCGCTGTCTGAAATGGTAAATGACAAATGTGCAATGAATGTGAATTGTGAATTGTTAAATGTAAAATTCATTTTTAGATATCCAATTCCTTCACAAATTTAGCGTTTGTCTGAATAAAGTTCTTGCGGAGCTCCACCTCTGTCCCCATCAGCTTATTAAAGATAGCGTCAGCTTTTTCAGCATCCTCCACCTTAACCTGCACCAGCACTCTGTTGTCCGGGTCCATTGTTGTCTCCCAAAGCTGGTCGGCATCCATCTCACCAAGCCCCTTATAGCGCTGCAGCGTGACACCGGCTTGCTTGATACGGTCTTCTTTGGGATCAATTTTTACACCCTTGGCCTTGCGCTCTTCGATCAGTTTATCAATCATTTCATCACGCTCTTCATCGGTATAGGCATAGGTCTTCTTCTTGCCTTGGCTGATAGCGAACAACGGTGGCTGGGCCGCGTACAGATGTCCGCCCTCAATAATTGGGTACATGTGGCGGAAAAATAGTGTCATTAGTAACGTACGGATGTGCGAACCGTCTACATCAGCATCAGTCATGATGATAATGCGTTCGTAGCGCAGACCTTCCATATCAAACTGTTCGGCGATACCCACGCCCATGGCCTTGATGAGATTCAGTATCTCTTGATTGGCCAGCATCTTATCCAAACGGGCCCGTTCTACATTGAGCACTTTACCGCGCAGTGGCAAAATGGCCTGGAACTGGCTATTCCGCCCGTCTTTCGCAGAGCCACCGGCCGAGTTGCCTTCTACAATGTATAGCTCCGCCTGAGAACGGTCTTTTGTAGCACAATCCGCCAGTTTGCCCGGCAGACTGGCACCATCAAGCGCCCCTTTACGGATAATGTTATCACGGGCGGCGCGGGCGGCCTTACGGGCGCGGGCTGCAATGATAGCCTTATTGATAATCGATTTAGCAATAGCGGGATTTTCTTCAAGATAGTACGCAAGATGTTCGCTTACAACCTTGTCTACATAGCCACGTACTTCCGGATTACCAAGTTTGTTTTTTGTTTGGCCTTCAAACTGCGGGTCCGGGATTTTAACTAGTATAACTGCGGTCAGACCCTCACGCGTATCTTCGCCAGATAAATTTTCTTCTTTCTCTTTGATAAGACCGTTTTTGCGGCCATAATCGTTAACGACCCTTGTTAGCGCCGTGCGGAAACCCACTAGATGGGTACCGCCATCAGGTGTAAGCACGTTATTGGCGAAAGCCTTTACAACCTCGTTATATGTATCGTTGTACTGTAGGGCTACTTCTACGATTCCCTCACCGACTTCTTTTTCGACATAGAATATTTTATCGCCGACTGTCTCTTTGCCGATGTTCAGATGGCGTACATAAGACTGGATCCCGCCCTCAAAGTAGAAGCTGCAGCGCTGCGCGAAACGCTCGTCAATCACGGTCGTCTTTATACCCTTAGTCAGATAAGCTTGGTGACGCAGGTAGTCCACAACCCATTGATAATCAAACTCCAACGTTTCCTTGAAAATAGCGGGGTCAGGATGGAACGTAATGGCCGTGCCGGTCTCGTCTGTTTTTGCTCCTTTTTTAATAGGAGCATCTGGTACGCCAACCTGGTAACTTTGAGTGTAAACATACCCCTGCCGCTTGATTTCGGCAAACAGCTTAGTAGAAAGCGCATTTACAACGCTTGAGCCCACACCATGTAAGCCGGAAGAAACTTTATAGCCTCCACCGCCGAATTTGCCGCCAGCGTGCAGAACTGTCAGTACCGTTTCTAGCGTACTTTTACCGGTTTTTGTGTGCGTATCTACAGGGATACCGCGACCATCATCTTCTACGCGCACGCCGCCATCAGCAAGAAGCGTTACCTTAACTTCGGTGGCATGGCCCGCGATTGCTTCATCAATAGAGTTGTCGGCAATTTCCTTAATAAGGTGATGCAAGCCCACGCTGCCGGTACTACCAATATACATACCTGGCCGTTTACGGACAGGTTCTAGGCCTTCCAATACCTGAATATCCTGTGAGCCATAATCAGACTTAGCCACGAGTAATTCCCCTTTTTGGTTTTGCCACTATGAATACCCTCTCGTAAAGTGTTAGTCTCTTTTGTG
>CAYWFI010000059.1:0-4243 GCA_964458165.1 uncultured Candidatus Saccharibacteria bacterium | reverse complement strand
GCTACCGCTCCGCGGCCTTGTTCCATATGGGATTCGATAATAAGCCCCGCGGCTGGCTTATCTGCCACAGCCCTAAGTTCCTCGACATCCGCTACCAGTAGCACCATATCAAGCAGCTCCTTGATACCTGCCCTTGATTTTGCCGATACGCCAAGTACTACGGTATCGCCGCCCCACTCTTCTGGCAATAATTCCTGTTCTGCTAATTGCTGTTTGATGTGATCGGGTTTGGCCTCGGGCTTGTCCATCTTGGTGATAGCCACGACAATTTTGACGCCGGCTTTGCGGGCAAAACGAATTGCCTCCAGCGTTTGCGGCTTAATACCGTCATCGGCCGCCACTACCACAATAACTAGGTCTGTTAATTGAGCGCCGTGCTCCCTGAGCGCGGCAAAAGCTTCATGGCCCGGCGTATCGAGGAAAGTAATCGCTCGCTCGCCGTGCGTTATGTAATAGGCCGAGATATGCTGGGTAATACCGCCTGCTTCGTCCTTTACAACCTCGGACCCGCGAATGGCGTCTAACAGGCTAGTCTTGCCGTGATCAACATGTCCCATGACGGCTACCACCGGCGGCCGGTATGTGGCGCCGGGATCATCTACTTTCGCCCTTGGCCGGGCGAGTATTACTGGAGCGGCCTCTTTTCTTACAAGCTCGACATCCAGGCCAAGCTCGCCGGCGATAATCTGCGCGGTGTCAAAATCAATCTTTTCGTTGACCGTAGCCATGATACCGTTTTTCATCAGCTCTGTAATTACTGACGTGACAGGCAGGGCCAGCTTGTCGGCTAATGTGCCGACGGTAATCATGTCTTCGACCTCAATTGTCGTCTGCATAGCTGGCTCCTTTCTTTGGGGCTACAAGCCTTATTTTGCTTTTAGGCTGAGGGCTATCTTCCTGTTTTCGGTGTCAATCTCCAGGATTTTGAACTTTTTCTTTTCGTTCAGTTTAAAGATTTCGGTCGGGTCGGCAGCATCGTCATCGTCTTTGCCGCTGATTTCTGATACATGTACCAAGGCTTCTACGGCCGGGCTAAGCTGCACGAAAGCGCCAAATGGCGTGATGCGAGTAATCTTGCCTTCGACAACATCACCTTTCTTGAACGCTTTGACTTCGTCCAGCCACGGGTCGTCACTCATCTGCTTAATGCTCAGGGAAAGACGGTCTTTGTCTATGGCAATAATCTTAGCTTCGACCTCTTGCCCGGTCTTGACGTAGTCACGCGGGTCCTCGACACGCTCCCAACTGATTTCAGAGATATGAATCAAGCCCTCGATACCCTTGACGTTTACAAAAGCGCCAAAGTCTATCACGCCAGTCACAACACCTTGCACCATATCGCCTACCTTAAGTTCGGTCAGGCGGGATTGCATGTCGTCCTTGACGGCTTCTTTTTCAGAGAAAATCAACTTGTTTTCCTTGCGGCTGGCATCCAATATACGAACTCTCAGCGGAGTGTTCACAAGCGCGCCCAGTTTTTGTAGAATCTCGTCCTTGTCGGCACCGCTGACGCGCGGGTAGTGATCGGCCGCCAGTTGCGATACCGGCAAGAAGCCCCTGATACCTTCGAGCTCTACCAACAGGCCGCCGCGATTGGCGTCGTAAGCGTTAATCTCGATAATTTCCTGGTCCTCAAACAGTCGCTGCAGCTCGTCCCAGCCGCGATCTTTAGCGGCCCGCTTCATGCTGAGCAGCGCGTAGCCCTCGTCCAGCTCCGGATCTACGACACTGATGGTCACTGTCTCGCCTTCTTCGATTTTTTGGCCATGGCCGATTTCGCGGCGCATAACCACCCCGACGCCATTAGCGCCCAGGTCTACCCATACCTCGTGCTTGCGCACCGAAGTGATGGCTCCTTCGACGACATCGCCGACTTTGAGCTGTTTGATATCAGCTTCCGCCAGCAGTTCGTCCATAGTGATAATTGATGTTTTCGACATTTTAAGAAATGCCTCCTTATGAGTACTGTGGCAACCCGTAAGTTGTAGCTCCAATCAGACTTACCTTTATTATACCCCTTATCATATCTGTTAGCAAGCCGAGGCTTGTTTACTGTTTTCTGTTCACCGTTTACCATATGTCATCCGTTTTCCGTTTACTATGCAGGACTCATCGTGAACGGTAAAAGGTAAACGACGTTTAGTGTTACACTAAACGCATGTATTTGACGATTGACATTGGGGGTACCAAAACCTTACTGGCCCGCATGAAAAAAAACGGCGAAATTGAGGAATCGTTCAAATTCCCGACGCCGCACGACTACCCGGAATTCAAGCAACTGCTGGCAGAAAACATTGCTAAAATTACAACAGGTAAGTTTAGTCTGGTTTGCGTTGCCGCCCCTGGAAAAATCGACCGTGAAAATGGTGTAGCCATAGCCTTTGGCAACCTGCCATGGCAAAACGTGCCGCTACGTGACGACATAAAAGCCATCACCAACTGCCCCGTACTTATCGAAAACGATGCCAAGCTGGCCGCGCTAAGCGAAGCCCGCTTGCTGGATCCTCCGAGGCACAAGGTGGTTTATTTGACCGTAAGTACCGGTATCGGCGGCGGTACGGTTATCAACAACGTGCTCGACCCCGATCTTGTCGACGCCGAGGTTGGCCATATGTTGTTTGAGCGCGATGGCCAACTGGTCAAATGGGAATCTTTCGCCAGCGGCAAAGCCATCGTCAAGCGCTTCGGCCGCTTAGCCAGCGAAATTGACGACCCCGCCATCTGGAAAGTCTTTGCCCGCGACCTGGCGATGGGCATTATCGATATAGCCGCCAATGTCTACCCCGACACCATTATCATCGGCGGCGGCGTGGGCAGCCACTTCCGCAAATACGGCAAGTTCCTAAAAGCCGAGCTCAAAAAGTACCAGGATCCGATGGTAAAAATCCCCGAAGTCTTTCAGGCCAAAAACCCCGAAGAAGCCGTTATCCACGGTTGTTACCAGTTGATTAGAGACTATGAAAAATCTATTAGAAAGCCTTAAGCAAGACTATCCGAATATAAAATTTATCAAGGGCGACACCTTCTATTGGTCGCCCAAGGACAGCAGTATTACCTACGGCGCGGCCTCTACCCAGCCGGATATAGCCCGTTGGTCGCTGCTACACGAAGTCTCGCACGGAATTTTGAGACATACAGACTATAAAAGTGATTTCGAACTAGTCCAGCTAGAGGTAGAAGCCTGGCAGCACGCCCGCCGCTTAGGCAAGAAATACGGTCTCAGTATAGACCCTGAGCACATTCAGGATTGCCTGGATACTTATCGCGACTGGCTGCACCGGCGCAGCACTTGCCCTGCCTGCGGCACTGTTAGTATTCAAAAGGACACAAGGACCTACGAATGTTTCAACTGCAAAACCGTCTGGAAAGTCAGTAGTTCGCGTTTTTGCCGCCCCTATAGAAGAACCATGAGAGGGGAATATCCCCTCTCATCGCGCGAGGCGCCGGCACAGCCGGACGCTTCGGCTGCTCTCCCCTAAGCCCAAGAGCAGAAAGACATTTTGTCTTTAAATTTCTTGGATTTTCGGGCTTTTACTCTTAGGAGCTGGTACGGCTGGCGCCTCGACAACGCCCTGCTCAGTCTCTTCTATCATGGGTATAGGGCGCACGATTTTAGTGGTCGTGACGGTCTCTACTTCGTAAACCATAGTGGCATAAGCAGTAATCAGACCGATTACTACGCCTACCGACAGGATAACCGCGCCATCAACCCAGCGGTGCCAGGCCGGATCGGCTGAAATTTGCATTGGATTCATGATTCCACCTTTCTTACTCTCCTGACAGCACCTAGAGCTTCTTGCCTCTAGTGCGATTTATCCACCCCAAGTTATCTTGAGGTGTAAAATCGCGCTAAGATTTAAGCGTTCTTTTTTGTTCGACGGCTAATACGGCCGCCCTTAGCGCCGGCAATCCGGGCAAGTTCACGGTTAGCAGCAAAGCCACCTGTAGTGCCTTTTTTGCCGCCCTTAGCGCCGATGCGAGCATAGAAGTCAGCACCGTACTTAGCTTTGTTGGTTGCGGCAGCCGCGCGGCCGCCAGTCTTAGTTCCTGCCATCTTGATAAACTCCTTTTCCCGCACAAAGCGGAAATCTTTAGTTTTACGCCTCGCTAGAGAAACAAAAGGCTTTTCAGATATTACATCTGAAAGGCCCTCTGATATTCCCTATTGAATACGCTTATGATAGCACAAGCTTAAGCTTTAGTCAATACTTTTATGCTAACTTATTGACATTTTTAAACATAA
>CAYWFI010000058.1:0-4546 GCA_964458165.1 uncultured Candidatus Saccharibacteria bacterium | reverse complement strand
CGAATGCGTAGATCCTGACGGCGGGGTTGTGTTTGCTTATCAGGTGTCTGACCCAGAGCGTTATGGCGTGGTTGAGTTTGATGACAATATGCATGCGGTATCTATCGAAGAAAAACCACAAAATCCTAAGTCAGATTACGCCGTTGTAGGCTTGTATTTCTATGATAACGACGTGATAGAAATTGCCAAAAACATACGCCCCAGTGACCGTGGCGAGCTAGAAATCACCAGTGTAAACGAGGAGTATCTAAAGTGTGGCAAGCTCAATGTTCAAGTAATGGACCGCGGCACCGCGTGGCTGGATACGGGAACTTTTGAATCAATGAACGAAGCGTCAGAATACATCCGCGTCATGGAGAAACGTACTGGCCTCAAGCTCGGTTGTATCGAGGAAGTGGCTTACCGGCAAGGCTTTATAAACAAGGACCGGTTACTAAAAATCGCCGAGCCGCTCGTGAAAAGTGGTTATGGCAAATACCTGCTAGGTCTGATTAAATAAGTTGATGCGAGAACACATGCAAAAGGCCCATGAACTGGGTAAACGGGCCGTGAACTCAAAAAGTTTTAGGCGATATCTTTTTGTTGGTTTTAGTACTGTCGCCATAGACTATATAGTGCTCTTCATACTAAGAAGTGTCTTTTCAAGCGGGCTTGTGTACGCGGTGTCTGTTGCCTATTGGACTTCGATTGCATATAACTTTACACTTAACCGCTACTGGAGTTTTGAGGCAAGCAGCGGTATGGTGCCTCGCCAGCTTTTCCTTTATGGCTGCCTACTTTTGTTTAACTACCTGATAACACTTGGGGTTGTGTCAGGCTTAGAGTCAATGGGGCTCAGTGAATATATTGCCAAGATGTTCGCGCTCGGTCTTACTATTACTTGGACCTACATTTTCTACAAAAAGATTGTTTTTACAACCCGGTAGTATTCTCAAAAACTAGTGCTGACTTATACACTTGGTTCCACCGTGGGACGGCCGTTGGATGCATAGTAGACATCATGTTTTCGCATCAGATCCGGCTCGATTAAATTACGCCAATCAAATATAACCGGCGTTTTCATTCGGATTTTCATCTCCCCGACATCGGGATTGGTGAATTCCTCCCAGTCAGTAGCGATTATTAACGCGTCCGCACCTTCAAGTACGCCGTATTTGCTTTGGTCAAAGGTTACGCGCTCGTCCCCTTCGTATGCTGCCTTGGCATTCTCCATTGCTGCAGGATCAAATGCTGCAACATTAGCACCTTCTTCAAGTAATTTATTAAGGATTTCAATAGCGGGTGAGACGCGCATATCATCAGTACCTTTTTTGAAAGCTAATCCCCATAGCGCAATCCTTTTGCCCTTTATATCGCCGCCAAAATACTCAATGACACATTTTGGTGCTTCAAGCATTTTCTGATCATTTGCCTCATCAGCTGCCCTCATTGTCTTAAAGTCAAACCCAAGCTGTGCTGCTTGATAAATTAGAGATTGGCTATCTTTGGGGAAGCAGCTCCCGCCCCAACCTGGTCCAACATAAGTATTGACCATACCTATACGCGGATCATCTCCCATTGCGCGACGCACATCTTCAATGTCTGCGCCATACAGCGAGGCCAAAGTGGCCAATTCATTATAGTAGGAGGTCTTGGTAGCCAAGAAACCGTTGGCACCGTACTTAGTAAGTTCTGCGGACACCGGACTCATAAACCTAATCGGCCGGCCGCCACGAACATACGGCCGATAGAGTTCTTCCATCACCTCGCGTGCGCGTTCAGAGTCTGTTCCAACCACGATTCGTGATGGACGGCGCACATCTTCAAGCGCCCGGCCTTCCGCCATAAATTCAGGATTAGAGACCACATCAAATTCAACGTCCGTGACATCACTGATAATTTCTATCACTTTTGCGGCTGTACCCATGGGTACGGTGCTCTTGTCTACAAACACCGTGTAATCAGTAATGGTGCGTCCGACGTCTTCCGCGACTTTGTACACAAAGCTCATGTCCGCGGAACCGTCAGCTTTTTCTGGCGTGCCAACGGTACAGAATACCGCAGCGGCTCCAGCCAGGCCCTCCCTATAATCGGTCGTAAATTGCAAGTTGCCTGCGTCCAGTCGATCACGGAGTGCGGCTATAAGACCTTCTTCATGGATTGGCGGAACACCTTCGTTAAGCTGGTCAATCTTTGCCTGGTCAACATCAATACACGTCACGTCGTTGCCGTGCTCGGCAAAACTTACCGCCGTTGGCAAGCCTACATAGCCAGTTCCAACAATTGCTACTCTCATTCAATAATCCCCAGTCTTTGTTAACAGATTATACGTGGGTTCTATTTTAATTAAAGTTTCACATTTATTCAATTTGGTTTTGTAGTAATTTTTAGCACCAGTTTGACGTATCTAATCTGTAAATTTATACTGTTAAGAAGCAGTCTACTAACTATTCGTGGGGTTTTATGAAAGCACTTGTTACCGGTTCAGCGGGTTTAATTGGCTCTGAGGCAACGAAGTTTTTTGCCGGGAAGGGTTTCGATATTGTAGGTATTGATAACAATATGCGCAGCTATTTCTTCGGTGAAGAAGCAAGTACTGACTGGAATAAACAAAAAATCGAAAAACTCCTAAAGGAAAAATATACTCATTATCAAGTTGATATCCGTGACAATGAAGCGGTATCGAGTGTTTTTGAGGAACATAAGTTCGACCTTATCATTCATACTGCGGCACAGCCCTCACACGACTGGGCGGCCCGTGAACCAATTACAGATTTCACTGTTAACGCCAATGGCACGCTTGTACTACTTGAAAATATGCGTCAGCACTGCCCCAATGCGGTGTTTATCTTTACCTCAACCAATAAAGTATATGGTGACACCCCCAATAGCCTCCCGCTCATTGAGCTTGAGAAGCGCTGGGAATTGCCCAAGGATCATCACTTTTTCGTAGGTATCGACGAGACTATGAGTATCGATAACACAAAACACTCGATTTTTGGTGCTTCCAAAGTCGCCGCTGATGTCATGGTACAAGAATACGGTAAGTACTTCGGCTTCAAGACTGCCGTCTTCCGCGGTGGCTGTCTTACTGGCCCTTCTCATTCTGCCGCAGAGCTTCATGGCTTTTTGGCATATCTTATTAAATGCATTGCCAGCGGCAAAAAGTACACCATATTTGGATATAAGGGTAAGCAGGTGCGTGACAATATTCACTCGCATGATCTTGTGAATGCCTTCTATCACTTCTACCAAAACCCTCGTTCGGGCGAAGTCTATAACATTGGTGGTGCACGCAACTCTAACATCTCCATGCTCGAAGCCATTGAGGCAATCGAGAAGCGCCTTGGCAAAAAAGCCAACTTTGAGCTGTCTGAAGAAAATCGCATCGGTGACCACATGTGGTACGTGTCGGATGTCTCTAAGTTCAAAGGCCACTATCCTGAGTGGGATTTTGAATATGACATCGACGCTATTCTTGACGAAATGTGCGCGGCGGTACAGGACAAATGACCTATAAGCATATCCTAATTACTGGTGGCGCGGGTTTCGTGGGCTCTAACTTGGCATTAAAGCTAAAGGCCGATTTCCCTGACGTTACTATCACGTGTATGGATAATCTAAAGCGGCGCGGTTCAGAATTATCTATTGCTCGTTTCAAGACCGCAGGCATTGAGTTCCTTCATGGTGACATAAGAAATAAGGAAGATTTTACAATAGAACCCGCGGACCTTATCCTAGAATGTTCTGCGGAGCCTTCGGTGCTCGCCGGTATTGATTCATCACCAGAGTATCTACTTAATACCAATCTTGTCGCAACCATAAACTGCCTAGAATATGCACGGAAACATAGTGCTAAGTTTGTGTTCTTGTCCACCAGCCGGGTGTACCCGATTTCCTATATTAATGACCTTGCCTTTACTGAGTCAGAGAATCGTTTTGATATTAACGATAGTCAGACTACTCCTGGAGCTTCCGCGGCAGGCATCAGCGAGACTTTCCCGCTAGATAAGCCGCGCTCGCTATACGGCGTCACTAAACTCGCTTCGGAATTGGTTATTCAGGAATATGCCGATACCTATGGCATGCCTGCAATCATTGATCGTTGCGGCGTGATTACTGGACCATGGCAAATGGGCAAGATTGATCAGGGCGTGTTCGTACTCTGGGTTGCCAAGCACTACTTCAAAAAATCACTTAGCTATATTGGCTACGGTGGCGAGGGCAAGCAAGTACGCGACTTCATACACATAGAAGACCTCTACCAGGCAATCAAGCATCAGCTCCAGAATTTTGATCAATATACAGACCAGGTTTATAACATAGGCGGCGGAGTTGAGAATAGCGTTTCACTTAAAGAGCTGACTCAGCTATGCGAGGAAATCACTGGCAACAAGATTGAAATCGCATCCGTTAAAGAGGATCGTCCGGCGGATCTTAGATTCTTTATTACGGACAGTTCACGATTCCTAGAGAAGTCTGGTCTAGTCTGGCAAAAGGATGCACGAGCAACCGTACAGGATATCTACGACTGGATTAGAAAAAATGAATCCGACCTTAAATCAAT
>CAYWFI010000057.1:0-4600 GCA_964458165.1 uncultured Candidatus Saccharibacteria bacterium | reverse complement strand
CAGTTTATGTTTTCCTTGCTTGTCAGAGCGAGGGCTTTAGCCCCTAAGCGAATATGCAGGTTTCTGGTTCAAATCCTGCCGGGTGTACCAAATAAAGAATCCGTTCGTTTATGAACGGGTTTTTATTTGGCCGTTTTAGAAACGGAACTTTTTAGCAATGCTCTCTACTACGTCGTGCCGGTGTTCCTCGTAAGGCAGATAAGAGGCAAGCACTTCGGCTATGCGATCTTCGTCATCTGGCGGGTAGTGGATGATAAGCGGCGGCATAAAACGTCTGAGTGGCAAAAGCTGGATATAACCGATAGCATGCTCGTTAGCGACGGAAAAAGCTTTGAATGCCCCATAGGGGTAAAACTTCGGACCAATATGCAGACCGGTGTTATCTATACGGTATTCAAGCGTGCGTGGTTGACGGGCGGCAAAAATCCCGAACAATATTCCCACGATAACAATAACCGCTGTCGGGACGAGTTCTTCAGTAATCGCGAAAACTATGGCGGCCAGCACCAGGGAGGCAAAGATAAGAGCCGCGAACCAGCCAGCATTTTTGGGGTTGGCGATATACTCTGACGCTGTCCATTCTATGTGCTCGCCGTTGGCCTCGGGCTGGCCGGTAGGTAGTGGGTCTTGAATATCTGCTGTAGGAGCGGGATCAGGCTGTTCCTGAGCGGGCTGTACTGCAACGGCCTCCGCGGGGGCGGGTACTGCCGGTTCCGTGCTTGCTGGCTCCGTACCTCCAGGTTTATAAACCCAACCCGGCTCGTTTGGTTGTTGCCCATCTTGCATACGATTATTGTAACAGAAAAGCTTTCTTCCGATGGAGCCAGCGACCCTCGTAGCTAGTAGCTCAAGCGTTCTACGGGCGCGTAGTCGTCAGTGAAAATATTGCCGCCGGGCGGCACATTGAGTTGCTTGCCCAAGCTTGCCCGTGTCTTCTCGAAGGCATCCTGGCTATTGGATGCTATGATAATGAAATTTTGCTTATTTTCTAACGGCCGGTCCCAGCTAACCGCAAATGATGCCGTGTAGTCAAAAACCGAGGCGTACGTACGCTCCAGTGACGACAGGAAACCACCGTAGTAGCTGGCTGCCGCGTTCGCGACTACCACCCCACCAGCGTTCAAATTAGCCTTAAGCCGCTCAACAGACTGCCGGCTGGAAAGATGAAAGGGCGGGGTGAGCGACGAGTAAGCATCCATAAAGATAATATCGTAGCCTCCCTGGTGACGGTTCAGGAAACTCCGTCCGTCCTCGTAAAATAGCCGGGTACCGGGGGCTTGCTCAAAGCCAAAGTAGCGGCGCGACAGTTCCTCCAGGGCTGGATCTATCTCTACCACATCGATTGTTGGGGCCGGCGTCTTTGTCTGTAAAATGTTTGGCAGGGTATGAGCGCCGCCGCCAATAACCAGCACCTTGTCGGTCGGCCCAAATCCTTGGGCGGCAGCTAGCATACTCTGCATATACGGCAGAACCGGCTCGGTTTCGTCGCCCACATAACTGGCGGACTGGATGCTGTAACTATCCATTAGGAGATACCTGACAGGCCGACCCTGATAAGTTGTCTCCCGGACTTGGTAACGGCTATAGGCGCTGTCGACGTCGCTGATAATACCGGCCGGTAAGGGATTGTAGAGCAGCAGGAGAGTGGTTACGGCGATTAATCCAAGACGTAACCTGAACAATTGGCGCCAGCCGGCTAAAAAAGAGGTGAGAATAAGCATAATAGCCAGCCCCAGGCTGAGATTACGCGCGCCCATATAGGCTAACAGCACATAACCGCTCAGGAAAGTGCCGGTGATGCTGCCCAAAGACCCGGCCGCCTCCAGCCGGCCGACAGTTGCCCCGGTGGTTTTGAGCGAAGTCACTCTAATCTTGGCTAGATGCGGCGACACCATACCAATCAGGAAACTCGGCACGCCGAATAGTACGATAGCGGCCAGCACGGCGCTGAGGCGCAAATCAAGACTCTGGTTCGCGATAATCCTTAGCACCGGCTCCTGCAAAAGCACCATAATAACCACAGCCAGAGCCGCGCCGCAGATAATAATCCCCAAATCTTTGCCTGGCTCGTCACGGTCGGCTAAGCGGCCGCCAAAGTAAAAGCCTAAAGCCAGAGCGCCTAGGATGACCCCGATCATAGCTGTCCAAACATAGGTAGAAGCGCCAAAATACGGCGCGATCAACCGCGCGCCGACGATTTCCAGCATCATAACTGCCGCGCCGGTCAGCAGGGCAATCAATTCGTAACGGTGCTGTTTTATCGCTCCGACAAGCCTCATCCGAGTAAGTATACCCCAGGATACCGATAATGAGGGTGACACAAGGTGTTATAACTGCTATAATCAACCCCTGTTACACTCATGCGTCCACGCCAAATACGGAGAGGTACCCAAGTGGCTGAAGGGGACGGTTTGCTAAATCGTTAGTGGGGCGCAAGTTCCAGCGAGGGTTCGAATCCCTCCCTCTCCGCCACGTCGTAATGTACATATGGGGTCGCTGTAGTTTTGTAATCAAGTGACAAAACTCCTGGCGACCCCATATTGCTTACTCCTTTTCCGCTTTGCGAATCCTCTCGCAAAGCGGGTAAAATAGCAAATACGGAGAGATGACCGAGTGGTTGAAGGTAACGGTCTTGAAAACCGTCGTGCCGGAAACGGTACCGTGGGTTCGAATCCCACTCTCTCCGCCACGCCAGAATCGAATTAGGAGCTAAGGCTATGCAAAGCAAGGCCAAGACAGTCGATGATTACTTAGCTGAATTGCCGGATGACCGGCGGGAAGCTATCGCGAGTGTTCGCACGCTTGTATTAGAAAATCTGCCAAAGGGCTACCAGGAAACAATGCTGTGGGGCATGATCTCCTATGTGGTACCGCTTGAGGTATGCCCCGATACGTACAATAAACTGCCGCTTGGCTATGTGTCACTTGCCAGCCAAAAGAACTACACGACACTGTATTTACTCGGTGTATATTCGAATTCAGAGCAAGAAACAAACCTGCGCGAAGGCTACGCGCGCGCGGGTAAAAAACTCGATTTTGGTAAAAGCTGTCTGCGCTTTAAGTCTCTCGATGATTTTTTGCCTGAAGTAGTTGGACCGATTATCGCCAGCGTTCCTATGCGGCAACATATCAAAATGGCAGAGGCCGCGCGAAAAAAATGACCAAAGTAAGGACCATAGCTGACGTAAAAAACCTGGGGACAATCATTGGTATCTGGGCGCATCCCGATGACGAAACATTCAGTATGGGCGGGTTGATGGCCGCCGCCGCGGGGAACGGTCAAAAGGTAATATGTATTACTGCCACCCGCGGCGAGGCCGGAGTACAAGACGAGTCACGGTGGCCGGCTCGCGACCTGGCCCGTATCCGTACGGCAGAGCTGGAGGCCGCCTATAAAGTTTTGGGTGTCACGCATCATTATTGGCTGGATTATCCGGACGGAGGTTGTGATAAGGCCAACGAAAATCAAGCTGTCCAGCGCGTCGCGTCGCTTATCAAAACGTACCGTCCTGACAGTATTTTCAGCTTTGGACCGGACGGTATGACCGGCCATCCGGATCACATTGCCGTATCACGCTGGGCTAGTACGGCCCGCGAAACCGCCGGGAGTCCGGCGACTATCTACCACGCCGTCCAAACTCGCGGGCAATACGAAGCAATGCAAGAAGCCGACAAAGAGCTCAATATTTTCTTCAACATCAATCAGCCGCGTCTGTGCGATGACCAAGAATGTGCTATCAGGCTTGAGCTGGACGACGAGCTGTTTGGGCGAAAACTGGCGGCCCTGCGCGCGATGCCGTCGCAAACCGAAAAAATGCTCGCGCTATTTGAAAATTCATTGCACCCGGGTTTCAGCACCGAGGCGTTCATTAGTGAGGAACAGGCGTGAAAGACAAGCAAATCGTAGCCTGGCAGCGGCTGGAAGGACTATTAATACTTGTTGTCGCCGTGGTGCTTTTTGGCAGGGCAGGCGGCAATTGGTGGTGGTTTGCTTTGTTGCTGTTACCGGACATTTCAATGCTGGGCTATTTGCTTAATCCACGTATAGGCGCGTTTTGCTACAACGTTGGCCACTCGCTGGTGTTTCCGTTGTTTTTGGTTCTACTGGCCATACTGACAGATTACCGCGGTATATTGCTGGCCGCTCTGGTCTGGCTGGCGCACATCGGCTTGGACCGGGCACTTGGCTACGGATTGAAGCTCAACGAAGGTTTCAAGCATACCCACTTAGGCAAAATCGGCAAGTAATCAGACTACTTCAGTGCGTCCAATACACCCTTGATGGCAGTGCTGGCATCATCGTTCAGCGGCGCACCGTCCAGATCTATATCCTTCGTAAAACGTAGGTTAGCCTCTGGACTCAAAAGCCGGGGTTTTAAGAACTCAAACACTCCGTGCAGATGGTTGATGGCGCGTGCGCCGCCCACCCAGCCGTAACCAATAAAGGCAACGGGTTTGTCATTCCACTCTTCATAGACCCAATCAATAGCGTTTTTGAGTATGGCGGTGTAGCTATGGTTGTACTCTGCCGTCAGTAACAGCACAGCGTCAGCCTCGGCAACTTGCTTAGTCCAGGCAACAACATTGGGGTCGGTGGCCT
>CAYWFI010000056.1:0-4637 GCA_964458165.1 uncultured Candidatus Saccharibacteria bacterium | reverse complement strand
GGAATACAGTACCGGACACCTTTTGAAGTGTTGCAGAGGTTTTGAGTTAGTACGGCTTAAGCTTGGTTCCACCGCAGGGCTGAATGATTTCAGCACTCTGGTAGAAATAACACGTCAGACAATCGATCCCGGAAGGGAAAGATTTCGCTAAAGCCGAAGCCCGCGATCTGTTTTGTTCTACCCGCGAAAACGCGAAAACGCTACCCAATCGGGTAACCAGAGGGGCATCTGCCGCTAGTCAGCACTGGATGTGCCGCGTCGTAGCAGATGAAAATCCCCTCTGGTTACCGTCATAGGACAGTGGTCAGCTGCTCAGCTTGCGCCGAACAATCAGACCACCGCCGAGGGCTAGGCCCGTAACAATCAGTAGCCAGGCTACCGTCATGCCGGATCCCGACCCGTCGGTGTTCGGTGCGACTGGCACAGTGCCAGTCGGAGCCGGAGTGGTCGGCGGCTGTGTGGCCGGTGGTGCTGTCGGCGGCTCCGTGGGGGGAGTCGTCGGCTCGGTCGGCGGAACCGTCGGCTCCGTCGGAGTCGTCGGTGTAACCAATTTCCAGCAGAAGCTGACCGGCACCACCGAATTGGCACTGCTTCCATCGCCCGTGTGGACGACAATCAGCTCACCGCCACTGGTCTCCAAGGAGCCCAGGTCGGTGACAGTCTGACCGTACTCCATCCCGTCAGGGATGTCTCTGGTCGAACCGAACACTTTGCCGGCAACCGAAACCGACCAAACCTCGGCGGTCTGATTGGCAGCCGAACGGCCTTCGTAACCGTCCCACGACGTAGCATCGACGATCGAGAGATTGCCCCCCTCGACATTGACACCGGTCGCAATGGAGCTTGGGAAACCGCTGGCCTGAGCGATGAGCGCCGTCAAGCGATCATCAAGGTTCGGGTTAACCCACCGGTCGTAACCGCTTGGGCACTCCACCGGTGAAGGCGGAATGATCGGCGGAACTGGAGGGACCACCGTAGTGTCGCATGATTGCGGAACCACAATGGAGACAACGCCCGAGCGCCATTCCAGTCCCATCATGTAATCGATGACTATGCCCTGCACAAAGTATGTGCCGGGATCAAGGCCATCAATGCTGAAGTCAAACGAGTCAGACTCGTTGTCTCCCAGCCAGACGGGGTCACCGGCCGGTGGATTGGAGGTACCGATGAGGTACCCGTACCCAACCCATTCACCACCCATGCCAGTGTGGCTGATGGTTCCGACCACCGCGCACTCATCAAGTGCGAGGCTGATCCCCACGCTGGGGTCCGGGTTGTCACAACCGTCTGGGATGACGACTGTTTCCGACTTCGTCTCGTGGAACGAGACCGAATTTCCCTCCCGTACGGCAATACGCACCTGGGCACTCAATGAGTCGCCGGGTCCATAGCCATGTTCGGCCAGGTCAACGTTCTCACTCAGCGGACTGGTGGTAGCAAGACCCCCAGCCAGGTGAACAGTGTTGCCGTCCAGCAGTAGTTCAGCGAAGACATCCGCACCCTGCGGAATATTCTTCCAGCTCGCCGTTACCGGCAGGATGGTCGAACATTCCGCGATGGCACCGAAGCTTGCTTTCACCTTCACCTCGGGCTGAGGTGCCGGCGGGTTGCACAGCTCATTGCTGGGTTGCGCGTAGCCTTGGGCCGTGTTTGTCCAACTGTCGTCGGATGGTACGATTCTGACCGGCTTGGTGGTCGGGACGAACGTCTCGACACTGCCGGCAGAGGTGATTCCTCCGCTTGCCACCACGGCACCGTCGATGTCGACGATGTCGTAGAACAGCTGGCCGTTGTGGTCGGAAGTGACCACTGCGCGCTGGGCACCATCGAAAACGCTGCCATCGTTGATGACACACTTGAGGCTGATGGTCACGGTGTGCTTGCTGGAGTCGCCGCCTGCCGAAGCAGACGATGATGTTGCCAGACCGAAGCCCAGCAACAGGAATACTACTGACACGAGTGCCAGCAGTTTAGCAACCCGGCTGGGCTGCCTCTTGGTTTCTTTCTTCATGATTGCCCTTTCGGGTCGCCGCCATAAGCGGGTGTCTGCGGGGTTGCAGAGCAGCCTGCGCACAAAAAGTGTGTATGCGCACCCTGCTCTGCAAAACCAACAGCAAATCCAAAAAACCAAAGAAAACTCTGGAACAAAACAAATTTTCTGACGTGTTAAGTTGCTTAGCCACGGGAGCAAAAATCACTGGCAAAGCCAGCAAACAACTCAACCGCGCTAATCACATAGGATTATAAATTAAAAAGCCATATTTGTCAATAATACTTCAGCGTACTTTCTTACTTCCAGCCAAGTCAATTCGTGATGATCAACAGTTTAGCGGAATCCTATTATCGCGTTGGGGAACGAATGGATCATTTGGTCCATGCCGCCCTGGACCATAAATATCACCTCTGTTATAATATTAAAAATGAGTTTATCTATAGGCATCGTCGGGCTGCCCAATGTCGGCAAGTCCACCCTGTTCAACGCCCTGACTGACAATAATATACTGGCGGCCAACTACCCTTTTGCCACAATTGAACCCAACACCGGTATCGTACCCATCCCCGATGAGCGACTTGATAAGCTCGAGGAGCTGTACCAGGCCAAAAAGAAGGTTCCCGCCACCGTTACGTTCGTAGACATTGCCGGTTTGGTAGCAGGTGCTTCAAAAGGCGAGGGTTTGGGCAACCAGTTTTTGGCAAATATCCGCAGTTGCAGCGCCATCGCCCACGTGGTGCGGGCTTTTGACGATCCAAATGTACTCACTGATGATGCCACCGGCACGCATGACCCGTCTAAGGACATCGAGATAATCAACACTGAATTGGTGCTGGCCGATTTACAAACCGTTGAGCGGCGCTTACCGATCATGCAAAAAGAGGCCCGCGCAAATCCTAAGCTTGCGCCTGACTTGCAACTTCTCGAGAAAATCCACGCTTATCTTGACGAGGGCAAACCTCTTTTCGCAACAGAGTTTAGAGACCAGAGTTCAGAGGTTAAAAATTCTAGTCTCTACTCTCTAATCTCTAGTCTCTTGACGGCGAAGCCAGTCGTCTACGTATTCAATGTCGACGAAGAAACACTTGCCAATGAAGTAAAGAAAAAACAACTAGTACAATTGGCCGCTCCTGCCCTGGCGGTATTTATATGCGCTAAATTAGAATCAGAGCTTCGGAGCTTAGATGAAACTGACCGTGCCGAGCTATTGGAAAGCTATGGCCAAAGCGAGTCTGGTCTGGTACAGCTTATTCACGCCGCCTACGACACCCTGGGGCTACAGAGTTATCTGACAGCTGGTGAGAAGGAAGTCCGTGCCTGGACAATTACAAAAGGCGCTACTGCCCCGCAGGCCGCTGGCGTTATACACGGTGATTTCGAACGCGGCTTTATTGCCGCGCAAGTGGTTGATTATAACGACCTTATAGCCGCCGGTTCCGAACAGGCAGCCAAGCAGCAAGGCAAAGTCCGCACCGAGGGCAAAACCTACATTATGCGGCCAAATGACGTCGTCGAGTTCAGGTTTAACGTCTAGCGTTTGCCGAACTTCATAGCCGAGTTAATTCCCCGGCTTTCTCTTTTGACACGCTTGACATAGCCTAATGCGATATCACGAGCCACGTCTACGCGACTGCCGCTATTATCTACGCTATGAAACTTGTGTGTCACAAGTTCTCTCTGCTCGCCAATGGCAGGCCTGAATCCATTCTTGAAAACCAGCGTATCACCCGGATACAACATAGCGCGGTATTGTCCGATAATGTCAGCTTCACGCACTGAAGCAGGCAGCGAATCAAAGAGGGTTGTAATATCATGCCCATGTTTTTTGCCGCGCATGTGCTTAAGCATGTCGTATTGCGCGTCCTGCCCAAGTTTCTGAACATAGAGCAGCACCTCGCTTGCAACCGGCCCGTGATTGGTATGCGTCTGCAGGAAAGGCTCTGCGCCAATACCATCAATGTGCCGCGGCGTGTCAACAAGCCGGTTCCTGAGACTATTGATTGCCGTCCTGTGCTCCTGAAACCTGTCAAATTTCTGGCCTGGATACTCTCTCCTGACCGCATTCAACACGATCGCGCCTATATCATCAGCCCTGTAAGGGTTAGGGACTCTTTCATTCTTTTCAAGAACGAGCGCCGGCTCGTGCCCCGTGGCTAAAATATGTCCAACAGGGTACCCCCCTTGGCTTACGGCACCAGGGTGTACTTGACTGATATCTGTAAATTGCACGGTGTTTATTTTGGACATCGTTACACAAGTATAGCACAATAGTGTAAAAAATGCAAGCTTTATGCTTAGCCGGTGTGGAATCTTGAAACGCGCCGGCGCATCACAAGCGGCACCTTGGTGTACGGGTTCGTCACCCGATGCTCAATAGAACTCACTTGCTGGACGGGCGTCTCAATGTACGGCAGCGGATCGAGATTAGGCATCATATGTTGCTGACGGAACTGCATAACACGGTTTTGGATATACATGGTGGCTTTGCGTAGCAGGTGTGCTTTTAGGGCTGTGAAGATTAGTTTTTTATTAACTGTGCAGACAACGATAGTGGCATCAAGTAACCGCTGACTAAAGTCAACTTCTGAAACCATATCGTAACGAATGTCCTCCATTGTCAGGTAGAGGGGCTTTTTATCAATGA
>CAYWFI010000055.1:0-4679 GCA_964458165.1 uncultured Candidatus Saccharibacteria bacterium | reverse complement strand
GCGGCTGTGGCAAAGGGCCGGACACTCATCCATGACTGGGTGTACGAAGACCGGGCACTCATGTATACCGAGATGAAAAAAATCGGGGTCAACCTGGAGCTGGCCGACCCGCACCGTGTCTATATAGACGGGCCAACCAAGTGGCGAGCTACAGACATAGTAGCGCCCAGTGGTATCCGCCCCGCCGTAATGCTGCTCATCGGCATGCTGGCCGCGCCCGGCACATCAATGCTGCGCAATGTCTATACTATCAATCGCGGCTACGAGGACCTGGCCGAACGGCTTAATAGCTTGGGCGCCCGTATTACCGTCATTCACGATTTATAAATATTATCCCAAAAAGCACAAGCGCTAAGGTGTAAAATTAACAAAAATCCTTGCTTTATGCAAAAAAGGGGATATAATTACCCGCAACCGATCTAACAAGGGCCGGTGCTGGTGGGAGCATAATAAATAGGAGGTGAGTTATGCCTGTTTCCCTTTCACAAACCCTTAAGCGAGCAGGATTAGTATTGGCAGCTGTCATGCTGTTGCTACAGATGTCATTGCCACTTACGGCCTTCGCTAACAGCGGCCCGGGCACACCTGTTTCTGACAGTGGTGTGACCCCAAACTTGTATAAAAATAGCGACGAATACTCTGGTGGTAATGTAGCATGCTCGCAGCTCGGCTTCTCTAAGAGTTCTACTCGCAACAATTATAATGATGGATTCGCTAATGCATGGCCGGCTGGTATATCAGTTACAGTCACCAGCGGCACCTACGTGGCTTGGACCTCTACCTTTGGTATAGGGGCGGTGATTGTCAAGGGAGGCCCGAACGCTAATGTCTATTCATACAGTCCGCAGGCTACTGGCGATTCTGGCCTAGCTTCGCCTATTAATAACGGCGGGCAAATTCCGGGTCTGAGCAACTTGACCTTCTGCTGGGAGGACGAGTCCACCCCTACAGGCTCTATCAAGGTCAGCAAAAAGGTTGATCTTGGCAATGGCTATGTTAATGACAACCCAAGCCAGCATGGTTTTGTTTGGGGGCTAAATAACGAAACTCCTGCCCGGGCTATGGGAACCACAGCCGAGGACGCGCCTGTTGGAAACAACTCAGTTACAGAAAATACGGTTGATGGATATGAGTTTACCGGCTGGTACTTTACAAACAGCGCTACCTATAGCTGCAATAAACCGCGCGGGACCACTTTACCCGTGGAAAATATTCAAGTGTCAGAGGGCGGGACAAGATATGTAACCCTTTGCAACAAAAAAATCGTCGAACAACCCCGGTTGAGCACTATAACTATTGTCAAAGACGCCCAACCGAACAGCAGCCAGGACTTTGAGTTCAATATCCAGCGGGTATTGGACGGGCCTCCCGGAGCTACCTTCTTCCTCGACGACGATGCTGACGGCACCCTGCCAAATTCTTGGTCAGCCAACAACGCTAACCCCGGTGAATACAAAGTGACCGAAACCGCAGTTGACGGCTGGGTTTTGAATGGAGCCACCTGCACCGGCGAGGGACTTATAAGTCAATCACTCGACGGCCAGGTACTAAGTTTCGAGATCGAATCTGGCAGCAATGTCACTTGTACCTTTGTAAACAAGCCTGCAAAGGGAACGCTTAAACTGATCAAGAGAGTCAACAACAACTGGGGCGGCAAAGCCACTCAGAACAAGTGGACACTGAAAGCCACCGGTCAAACAGTAGGTTCAACACCTCAAGTATCAGGCAAAGATACTACATCTAACCAAAACACCGGATTCACCGCACAGGTCAATGCCGGTACCTACAGACTAAGCGAGCACGACGGGCCTAATGGATACCAACTGGCAAGCCTTAAGTGCGGCACCAGCGTTGACAACCTGACAACCGCCGCTAATAGCAAAGTAACCGTAGCCAACGGCCAGACTAAAGTCTGCGTCTTTACCAACAACGACATCGCGCCCAAACTGACTATTACCAAAGAGGTAAATAACAATTGGGGCGGTACGCTCAAGGTAAAGAACTTCCCTCTGTCCGTAGGTGACATATCCGTAAAAAGCGGTGAGGCTAATAAGTTCAGCGCCGGTTGGTATGTCATCGGCGAAATCCAAAAGCCCGGCTACGAATTAGATAAAACTTACGGCGACTGCAAAGTGAAAAACGGCCAGTTGATGGTCAAGCTAGAAATCGGCAAGACCTACAACTGTACCTTGGTCAACAAGGACAAACCGGCCAAAATTACCGTTACCAAGAAGGTAATTAACGATAACGGCGGCAAAGCAAAGGCCCACGACTTTACCCTTAAAGTAAACCACACCGTTGTGCCTAGTGGTGTCAAGAAGACATTCAACGGCAATCTGCCGGTTACCATTTCCGAAGTGGCCAAATCCGGCTACGAACAAAAGAGTATTGAATGTTACGACCTGACTGCGGGCAATCAAACCAATCTGGGTGCTAGCTTCAAAACCAAGCTCGGTCACGAATACAACTGCACCATTACCAACGACGACAAACCAGGAACGCTTAAACTGATCAAGAGAGTCAACAACAACTGGGGAGGCAACGCCACCCAGGACAAATGGACGCTCAAAGCAACCGGTTTAACACCGAAATCAACGCCGCACGTATCCGGCAAAGATACTACATCTAATCAGAACACTGGGTTTAACACACAAGTTAACGCTGGCACATACAAACTGAGCGAGCACGGCGGGCCCAATGGGTACCAGCAGGTCAGCCTCAAGTGCGGCAGCGACGTTAAAAATCTAACAACTGCTGTCAATAGCGAGGTAACCGTAGCCAACGGTCAGACCAAAGTCTGCGTCTTTACCAACAATGACATCGCGCCCAAACTGACCGTAACCAAAGAAGTCAAAAATAACTGGGGCGGTACACTAGGAGTGAAGAAATTCCCTCTATACGTAGGAGACGTATCCGTAAAAAGCGGCCAACCCAATGAGTTCAAAGCCGGCTGGTACGTTATCGGTGAAATCCAACAGCCCGGTTACGAACTGGACAAAGCCTCTGGCAACTGTAAAGTGAAGAACGGCCAGCTGATGGTCAAACTGGAAATCGGCAAGACATATAACTGTACCCTGAAAAACAAAGACATCCCTGGTACTATCACAGTCTACAAAAAAGTCATCAACGACAATGGCGGCCAGAAGCAGGCCCACCAGTTTGATCTGAACATTGGCGACAAAAAAGATGTTGAGCACGGCAAGGCACACAAGTTCAAAGTTGGTAAATACCGAATATCAGAAGACAAGGTTGATGGTTACGATCTCAAACACATCAAGTGTTACGTAGAGTCCAATGGGCGGGCTAAAGTTAGCGACCTGCTTAAGGGTAAGACTGACAACTGGCAGAAGGTCCAGCCAGAGCGCACCTACCATGATGGCAGCATCAAAGTCGGCCTGGCCCTGGATCAACACCTGACGTGCATTGTCACTAACGATGACAATTCAGCCAAACTCACTATTGAGAAGTACTCAAATGTAGACAGCGACAAGCAGTTCCAGTTCAGCGGCACTAACGGCAACTTCAGTATGAGCGCGGGCGGCAAGTATATAGCCAGCGATCTGTCGGGCGGTACTACTTTCAACGTCACAGAGAATGTACAAGACGGTTGGAAGCTCGGTGGCATCAATTGCTACGGCACGGAATCCTGGTATCAGACAGGAAACGGTGTCAGCGTCGACCTCGTTAATGGTGATGATGTCGTATGTAAGTTCCATAACGTCAAGCTTGGTTCTATTAGTGGATTCAAACTGGACGACGCGAACGGCAACATGCTCGAAGACGCAGGCGAAGAAAAGCTGCCAGGATGGACAATTACGCTCTCGAGCATGTGCGCAGAGCACAATACATTTGAACTCGCGCGTGTTACGCTAGTAAGCGAATACGAAGAAGAGTGCGTAGAAAGTCTCATTGCAGAAACAGAAACCGACGGATACGGCAATTATGCGTTCACTGGCCTCACGAGTGGCTGGTACCGTGTCTGCGAAGTCCAAAAGGACGGCTGGACTCGTACCTTCCCGGAGGACAGCGATTGCCACGAAATCTACGTTGGTGAGGGCGAGGACTGCATCGCAAACTTCGCCAACAAAGCTGACGACCCTGGCCAGGTACTTAGCGCCGAGGACAACACATTGGTCAACACCGGAAGTTCGACCTTGCGGACCGCTCTGATGAGCCTAGGCATCCTCATTTGCGCTGGTGTAGTTACCTTGCTGGCCCGCCGCCGCCAGATTACGGAGTAAAATACACACTCACGTATAAACAGGCCCTGGGATAAACCAGGGCCTGTTTAAATTAACGGGGTAAACTGCTATACTTACCTCTGTCGCGCGGGCCCGGTAGTGAGCTTTTGAGATTATCCGTCAAAGCGGATAATGGCTCGCTACAAGCGAGCCTGCTCGAAAGTCTACTACCAGGCGGGATTCGTATAACGGTTAATATGCAAGTTTTCCAAACTTGAGACGGGGTTTCGACTACCCCATCCCGCACCATTCGACTCACTCCGTTCGCTCATGGTAAACCATTCAATCCTGGGCCTCGCAGCGAGGAGATGTAAAGGCAACAAAGAGAATGACCCTGAGCTTGTCGAAGGGCCACCCTTGCGCAACAACGCGCCCTCGTAGCTCAGTGGATTAGAGCAGCGGGCTTCTATCCCGCGTGTCGCAGGTTCGAGTCCTGCC
>CAYWFI010000054.1:0-4731 GCA_964458165.1 uncultured Candidatus Saccharibacteria bacterium | reverse complement strand
TGTCTGGCTGGCGCAGGAAGCGTGGACGTTAGGCGAAAGCGAAATATGCAGCTACAACCAACACCGCTACAACCAACACGGCCAAGGCGATGACAAGAACAGGGCTCTTCTTGTGGGCCGCTGGAGCCGGAACTGGTGTCTCGCCTGGAACTTCAGGAGGCGTTGCTAATGGCGCGTCGGCGGAAGTAGTATCACTAGCCGGCGGTTCAGTAGCTGGCACGGATTCGGCGGGAGGCTGTTCAGAGCTGGATTCTACTGCGGGTTCGCTGGGCGCGGGTGCTTCAGGAACTGATTCGGCCGAAGCGGTTTCTACGGCAGGTTGTTCAGGACTCGGCGCGGCTTCAGCTGGCGCCTCAGGCACATTGGCCTGAACCGCGGGCTCCTGAGGATTTGTATTGTCGTTGGCGTCTGGCGCTGGGTTGTCGGATTGATCCATTTTGTTAGTTCCTTTAAATATCCCTATTGTACAGCATAAGCGATTTTCCTTGTACTACTACCAGTTGTTCACGCTCCATTGCCGCGATAACTTCGTCCACTGACCCACACTCACCTTTTTACCCGCAGGCCACTTTACAGGGGGACTTCGTCCCGCCTGTGGCGTTTGCTCACATCCCGCGGTGCAAAAAAGTGAGTGTGGGTCAGCTTCGTCCAGGCACGGGTCTGGCATCTGCTACAATACTACCAAG
This sequence comes from uncultured Candidatus Saccharibacteria bacterium, assembly GCA_964458165.1. Lineage (GTDB taxonomy): Bacteria > Patescibacteriota > Saccharimonadia > Saccharimonadales > JACDBH01 > CAYWFI01. Next base: position 4,045 of record CAYWFI010000054.1, on the reverse strand, counting down.
AATTATGTTGATTAGGCTTGTCCGTCTCGCGAAGCGCCTATTCGTCTTAGGCGTCGGTTTGGTAATCGTCTACCTGGCGGTTTGGCAGTTTTTCCCGTTTTTTGATAATCAGGTGCCTTGGGCCATCGCTCTATTTGCTACCTATGTGTTCACGGCTTACCTGTTCATCCCGCTAATCTTCCGATTTTTACGCATATTTATCCGCCCCAAACACATACCGCTATACTGTGTCACGCCTGATGGTTTCGCCAGCGACCCGATTAATATCGGCGTTATTGGCACCCGCGAACAGATTAAAGACGCCATGACAAGGGCTGGCTGGCATACGGCACATAAACGAACGCCCAAAAGCCTGTATAAAATGGCGCGGGCTATTATCACCCGACGACCGTATTTAAACGCGCCGTTTAGCTCGTTGTACTTATTCGGGCGGCGCCAGGATCTTGGTTTTCAAAAACCCATAGAAGATAATCCTTCGCACCGCCACCACGTCCGGTTTTGGGCCTGCCACCTGGAGGGGCCGGAAGCATTCCATCAGGACGTGCATTTTTGGCAGCGTTTTCACCGTCCAAGCCACAACGATGCCAGCCGCCAGCTTTGGGTCGGCGCGGCGTCAAAAGACGTTGGCATCATGCCTATCCGCCACAACGCCCAGCTGACCCATATGATAGACCCCGACACCAACGCCGAGCGCGACTTGATCGTCGAGGACCTGCGCGCCAGCCACTCGGTAGCCAAAACCTTAACAGAGAGAGTCCACGAGGGCCTAAGCCTGCCCAACCGCGTCCTCGGAGGAGTCCTGCACACCGACGGCAAACTACGGATTTGCATACTGAAGTAATGAGAGAACCGGGATAGGTTCTCTCATCGCGCAGGGAAATGTGCTCCATTTCTCTGGCTGCTCTTTCCTGAAATCGGATATGAATGAGCCAGAAGTAAATTCTGATCTCATTCATGCTGTTTTTACGAGATTTCAGCCCATACCGAGCAAAGACTTGGTCAGATTCTACTTGTCTACCCCAAAGGTAACTGAACTCAGCACATCTACCAGAGGCTTTTCGTTGCCTTTGTATGCTTCTATACAAGCAGCGATATTCTTATCGGACGCAATCTTGCCCCAATCGATTGCCATACTCCTGCTCTCATATGCTAACACTGACAAAAAAGTACGTGTGGTACGGCCGTTTCCTTCACGGAACGGGTGCAGTATGTTTAGTTCAGAATAATAATGCGCGAGTTTTGCGATGTAGTCATCATGCGACATGTCACCACCAAGATAACCATCTGCTTTCAGCTCATCAAATATGCGTAGGCCCTCTGTCGTAATATGCTCTGCCCTGCAAAAGCTTGTACTGCCTTTTGAAATCTGTATTGTACGAACTGATCCTGCCCATTCGTATATTTGGCCGAACAGCTCACGATGTAGCTGGCAAAAATCGTCAAAAGTATGACTCTTAACACCCCGGGTCGCATCAAGGGTTAGCCTTACTATTTCTGGTGTAACGAACTGAACTTCTGCTTGGTCAAGTAAGGCTTGGTCAGATATACCCAGCTTATTCCGAAGCACACCCGTACCCAGATCCATGTACGGATCCGATCCTGTTGTGTAGAAATCATCCATCTGCTACTTAAACTTACGTGGCAGATTCTTCGCAAAACTACCGCGGACTTGCTCGATAGTTAGCTTACCTTCGGCATAGCCTTTTAAGCGAGAAACGTCAGTCTTGCTTGGCTGTAGGCCTTCAAGTCTCATGGATCCCACCGCCGCTTTTACGGCAACTTCTGCTCGTGTTTGTATTGACTTATTCATAGTATGATTATACCACATTTACTCTAATCAGCATCTAGCTAAAGCTTGGCCTTATCCACAGAAACAGTATGGACACTACCCAAAACTGAAGCAGAACTTAGTAACCTCGGCTGAAGTCGAGGTAGTATACAAAATCTTGCCCCATAGGTAGCAAGCCCCGTTAGCAATAGACCACCCTAAAGGTGGTCGTCTCGAACAAGCCCTTGGCTTATCCGTTTGCTAACGAGGCAAGGGATTAAGTCAAATTATAGCAAAAACGCTTATGTTTGTCAAGTTAAAGCCGTTTTCAGTAGTAAAACCACCTACTGATGCCGCTGGTGTCTGTAACATCCGTGATTTTGCGCGCCTCGCCCCCGTCGACACTCACCACATAGTCAGCCGTTTCGCGGCTGTCACGCACACGGAATACAGCTACACGATCGTTCAGCCAATAGACCGGCTCCCTTAGGCCGCCGTGGGTTACTAGGGCAGCGTCGCTTTTGTCTGATCGGTCATATGTCAGCAGTACGCCCTTGCCGTCGCGGTCTTCGACCCACAGACTGAAATTGCTCTTTGGGTTATCGGCAAACAATTTGCTGGTTTGGCTGGACGGCGCCTGGGCCGGACGAGCCGTGCTATCCGAGCCTGTGGTATAGGTATGCCATTCCTGGCCGGTGTTGATATCCAGCACGTCATAGGAGCTGCGCTGCAAGACATAGGCTTCTTTATCTAGCAGGGTCTGCCGGTTGTCGCCGTCCGGACTGACCGCGAACACGCCAGGGCTAACGTCCTCCTGAAAGACGTTGGACGGCGCGTAATAGACGCGGTTTTTGATCATAACAACATCGTTAAACGAGTTGGAACTGGCCAGCTCTTTGACGTCCGCGAAATCATTGTTATTAAAGCTCATCAGACGGTGTCGCTTGGAATCAGTGCCGCTGGCGCCGGCGGCTATTTTGACATACACCAGATGGCCACTGTCGGACCAGCCGATAATCTGGATTTTTTCCGATTGGTCGGCTTTGACGTACTCACCGCGCTTGGTATCGATGATGTACAGCGTGCTCAGCAGGTAGCCACTGGAATTACGTACATTTTCGCGGGTAGACACTAGGGCGGCAACGTCTTGGCTGCTATGCGCTACTAACGCGATGTCTTCGCGCTCCAGGCCGGTGCCGCTGACGACTTTTTGCTCGTTTTTGCCGTCTATATCAACGGTGTAGACATCGTAATTACCAGAACGTTTAGATACGAAAGCCGCGCGGCGGGCCGGTACCAGCTCGACACTTTGGGCCTCGCGGTTGTTGACGGTTAGGTTAACTGTTTCTTTGCGGTAGTCATCGGCAGTTATGTCAACGCTAATCTGAGCGCCGTCTTCCAGTTCGGCAGTGTCGAGCGTTAGCACTAGCTTGCCCTCTCCGTCCGAACTGGCATTGCCGTCGCCCGAAGCGGCCTCGGCCCGGGCGATAGGTTTACCGCTCAAGTAATCGCGCGTATAGAACGTGTACTGGGTACCGACTGCTTCGGCCTTGAACTCGCCAAGCGGATTGCTGCCCCAACCCACCGTGATATCACGCTCGATCTTGGCAAAAGCCCGTTTGTCGATAACCAGTTTAGTGCTGCCCAGGCGCACGCCGCCCAAAGTAGCCGTGCCGTCGCTGTCGGTCTGGGCCGAAGCGCCGCCAGCCCGCACCGAAACGTTTTTGAGCGGCTGCAGCGTGTTGCCGTCTATCACCCGTACGCTTAACGAAGATCGGACCTGCGCGGTATTCAGCACAAAGTAGCGGCTGTGCGGTATCAAGGCTACGGCTAACAACGCGAATACGCTGCCAATGATAATCCCCCACCGGGCTTTTGGATTGGCCCACAGCTGTTTGAGGCGGGCACGTAGCTTGCCCGGGCGTTTGGGGGTAACGGCCGGGGCCTCGTCGGCGGCACGTTTTTTGTCTTCGGCTTCAAGCACGGCGTCGCTCTCTTCGGCTATGATTTCCTCTACGGCGCGGGTTGTTATCTCATCATCAGATAGTTCAGTCTCGTTTGCCGGCGCTGGCGGCACTGTATCGACCCCTTCCTCTTGACCGGGGTCATCCGCTGGCGTCACAGCGTTTTCTTCTTCCTCTAGGGGCTCGGTCAGCTCGTCGCTGATGGGCTCTATGGTGTCATCATTTAGATCACCGAGCTCATCTTCGGCGGGCGCGGGTGGCGGCGCGTCGTCTAGCTCCGAGGCGGCGGACTGTAGGTCCTTGTTGGCGTCCG
>CAYWFI010000053.1:0-4795 GCA_964458165.1 uncultured Candidatus Saccharibacteria bacterium | reverse complement strand
CGAGCGCCACAATGAAATACTCGAGATGCACGAACTCTTTTGCTTGCCTGATCTCTTTTACGATATCCGCGATAGCCTCGTCGTACTCTGGCAAAATTTTAACCGAATTGCCGCCGCGAACCGGCAGCTTGCCGAGTGCCTCGCCTAGCTCTGCGATTGGTTCGTATCGTTCAAGCTGTTTCGGAGTAAATACATGTTGCTTTTGACCGTCACTAAGGACCGCGTCCTCAATAAGTTTATCTATCTTAAGCTGCATGCGCCGCCGCCGTTTAGATAATTTTGGATTTCCAATTAGTAAGAACAGAATAATCCCGAGCCATGGCAGCAAAAATAATACCAGCAACCAAGCTATGGCGGCATTTGGTTTACGATTCCGCGGGATATAAAAGATAAACCCGATTTTAATAATCCACTCAAGTACGAAAGCAGCAATAGCAAAGTCAAACCAAGTAAAACTCATTCGTTCAATAATAACAGTAAACCCTAAACTTTATATAAAATAACGGCCGTTACAAATAATGGTGGCGCGATAAATACCAATGATTGGTGCGGGATACCAGAATCGAACTGGCGTTTTCTGCTTGGGAAGCAGGCGTACTACCACTGTACTAATCCCGCGCGTGGCTTGCCATTCGTAGCCTAGTGAGAAGAATGGAGCCGAAGATGGGACTCGAACCCACGACCTGCTCGTTACGAATGAGCTGCTCTACCAGCTGAGCTACTTCGGCGCGTCGAGGTGTGATGGTTATGTTACCATTTTGCCGGCAAAATAAATTCCCTGGCAAAATTTGCAACATAACCAAACCCTCTCCTTTCAAAACCACGAATCCCCTCGCGGTTTTGGTTCAACCCTGCTATTTTAACAGATAGAGAGCATTGCATAAACAGAGATAATTTGCTATTATTGCCTGGTCTTTGCAGCTTTTCCAGTTGATTAAACCAAGCAGCTTTAGCTGCTGTTTGAGCAACTGAAAGGAGCTGGCTTGGTAAGATAATCAACGGTGTCGGGCAAACTTGTTTTGCCGACAGCGTGATTATCTTACCATCACACAGCGACGCGGGCTCGTGGTGTAGAGGCCTAACATGCCTCCCTGTCACGGAGGAGATCGCCGGTTCGAATCCGGTCGGGCCCGCCAATAAGCAAACAAGCACCACCCCCGAAGGGTGGTTTTTGTTTGTCCAGCCTCGCTTCATAGTTATATGTCAGTTATAATAGTACGAACACACCATGACAATCCCCAGCCGTTATTTTCATAACCGTTCAATTTTGCTGCTGCTTATTATTAACAGTGTATTGGTGCTTACGGGCAGCCTGCTTATTCTATTCAGATTAGAGTCCAGTACGACCACGAATTATATTATTGAATACCGGGCGAACCTAGGCATTGCTGAATATGAGATAGGCTCCGCTCTCGATATGGCGGCCTTTGTGTTCTTTTTGTTCATAAACTTCGCTCTGTGCGTGTTTATCAGCCTGCGGGCCTTTGTAGTGCGCAAAAATGTAGCGGTAGCGATATTGGCTATCAGCTGCTTGCTGAGCTTGTTGGCCATCATCGTGGGTATGGCGCTCTTGGGATTACGCTAATGAAAAATATTGAAATACCCTTTGCTCAAGACCGAACCAGATGGTACCGGTTCTGGGAAAAATTACCGGGTATTATCAGCTGGACGATTTTGCTATTGCCGTTTGTGCTGAGCATTTTCAATCCGACATTATTCGCGGTTTTCATCATTGCCTATCTGTTGATTTGGTTCTCTAAAGGTATTGCTATGAGTTTGCGTTCTATCCAGGGGTATCGTATGTTAACACGCCAGCAGGCGCTAAACTGGCAGCTGCTGATAGACGACCTGGAAGCCGGCAAGCCGACTCACCCGCACGGCAAGAATCCCAAGTGGCACTTGCGTAATCTAGCCAGGCTAGGGGAGTATCCGCTGTTCTGTAAGCCCAGCGAGGTTTATCACGCTATTATTATCGCCACATATAACGAGAGCCGCGACACGCTGGAGCCAACCGTTCAATCCGTTCTGAGCTCTAAGTTTGATATGAAGAAAGTCATTTTAGTGATTGCTTACGAGGGCAGGGACGGGGCGCAAGCCGAGAAGCCGTCGCTGGATCTTGTGCGTGAATATGGCGGTCAGTTTAAGCATGCTATGGCAGTCAAACATCCGCTTACAGAGGGGGAAGTCAGGGGTAAGGGCGGCAATATTACCTATGCGGCCCGCGAACTGCAGAGTTATCTTGAAAAGACAGGGATCAATCCAGAGCAGGTGGTTGTCACGACACTTGACGCTGACAACCGGCCGCACCATTGGTATCTGGCGGCACTGACCTATACTTTTTGCAGCACCGAGGATCCGCGCTACGTGTCGTACCAGCCAATTCCGCTATTCCTTAATAATATCTGGGACGCGCCCAGCCCGATGCGCGTGATTGCCACCGGTAATTCGTTTTGGAATATCGTGCTTTCCTTGCGCCCGCACATGTTACGCAACTTTTCCAGCCACGCCCAAAGCATGGCCGCGCTCATAGACACAGACTTTTGGAGTGTTCGTACTATCGTAGAAGACGGCCATCAGTTCTGGCGAACCTATTTTCGATTTGACGGTAAACACGAGGTCTATCCAATCTTCACGCCGATTTATCAGGACGCGGTGCTGGCTGACACCTACCGCCGTACGCTCAAAATGCAGTTCGTCCAGATTCGCCGCTGGGCCTACGGAGCTAGTGATATTGCCTATGTGGCTACCAAAGGTTTTGGCAAAGGCAGCAAAGTACCAAAGATTGATCTGATTATGAAGCTAGGGCGATTGACGGAGAGCCATATCTCCTGGGCGACGGCGTCGTTGCTTATACTAGTGGCGCCTCTGATCCCAGTGGTTATCCAGCCTGAGAATTTTGTGGCAAACCAACTGCCACGCCTGGCCAGCACCATCCAGACCGTCGCGCTAACGGGTATTTTTGTCAGCCTGATGATCAGCCTTAAATTCTTGCCGCCGCGGCCAGAGCGTTACAAGCGCCGCCGTAATATATTCATGGTGCTTCAATGGGTGCTGCTACCAGTTACAACCATCCTGTTCAATACGGCAGCGGCAATCACTTCGCAAACCCGGCTTATATTCGGTAAGTACCTGGACAGGTTTGATGTGACGGAAAAAGCAGTTAAGAAGTAATGAGGACCCCCGCAAAACGCACATTTCAACCGAAAAACTGTGTTCCGGTGCTCACCGTACCGATAAGTACGCTTCCGCTCCGGTACTCGTTTTTCGGCCGAACTGCACTATTTTGCAACGGTCCTAGAGGGGAGTAGGGGTGGCGAAAAAAGAAATAACACTATCAAAGAGCATCGGCTGGCTGTTAGCTATCTTAGGGATAATCGGCTTCATCGCCGCGTCGACGTTGGCTATTGAGAAAGTAGCTTTGCTAGGGGACCCCAGTTACACGCCATCCTGCAATATCAGCCCGCTGCTGTCCTGTGGTTCGGTTATGAGCACCCCGCAGGCCGAGGTCTTTGGGTTCCCGAATCCGTTTATCGGTATAGCCGGATTCGCGATTGTCACCACTGTTGGTATGGCGCTGCTGGCCGGAGCGCAATTTCGGCGTTGGTTTTGGCTGGGGCTGCAGGCCGGTACGGTGTTTGGCGTCGGCTTTATATCTTGGCTGTATTATCAAAGCGTATTTAACATTGGCGCGCTTTGCCCGTATTGTATGGTGGTATGGGCGGTGACGATACCAATATTCTGGTACGTGACACTGTATAACATCCGAGCCGAGCATATACGCTTGAGCGGACGGCTGGCATCAGTAGGTAAATTCGCGCAGAAACATCACGGCGACATCTTATTTATCTGGTTCGCGCTAGGTATATTGATTATATTGATAAAGTTCTGGTACTACTGGAGCACACTGCTTTAGAGACTAGAGACTAGAGACTAGAGACTAGAGACTAGAGACTAGAGACTAGTTATACCTGAAACCTTAGGTCTAACTCTGTTAGGGTGTCAACATATTGTTATGGTTTGTTGTTTTTGAGCGGTTTTTACTACACATATAGACTACTTTAGATGCTAGATGCTAGATGCTAGATGCTAGATGCTAGATGCTAGATGCTAGATGCTTTTTCTAACATCATCTAAATTCTAAGTGCTGCTGCCCTTTAGGGCAGCCTGGTGGTATGCCTTATAAGTGTGGGCCGCCAAGGGGTCGTATCTTTTTAGAGTTATATGGGCCGCATGAGCTATGGCCGCCATCTGTAACAGGCCGTCCGGGGCCTGCCTTTGTCTAAGCAAGCGGCCGATAATAGTATCTGTCAGTTCGGTGGCGCTATTCAGCGCGTCTTGGCGATGGCCTAGAGACTTGTATAGGCTCAAGAACAGCTTGTCCCGGCTAAAAGGGTAGAGTTTGCCGCGTATACCCTCCACAACAAGTGCCGTGGCATAATCTGGTCGTTCCAAGGTACTGAATTGTGCGACGCACGTGTTGCAACGCCGCCGCCGCCACACAGACGGGTTACGGGCCTTGGCGCGCGAATTAGTAACTTCTGTGCCACAGTCGCAATATATACAGTTCATTTTTTCCTTTCTCGGGAAGAGCAGCCGGAACGTCCGGCTTTGCCGGCGTCCCGCGCGATGAGAAACCCTCGAAGGGGTGTCTTATAAAACCCTAACCATGTCAATATATTGACATAACGCTGTTAAAATACCAAGTGGAAAAGCCATCTCAAGACGGGGATAACCCTGCAGAACTGATCCGCATTCACCTTTAAATCCGTAAGGGTGAGCAAGCGCCATAGGCTGA
>CAYWFI010000052.1:0-4972 GCA_964458165.1 uncultured Candidatus Saccharibacteria bacterium | reverse complement strand
ATCCAGCTCGTTACTGAGACCCATCTGGTCCAAACCAGCACGAGCAACCAAGTATAATGCGTCGCTTCGGCCGAGTTCCCCGCCGCGCGTCTTGGCTTCATCTGCCAGCCAAGCAGTCAAACCGCGTTCGTCAAGTTCGACGTATTCTCTGAAATCGGCTCTTTTTTTTAGTGTTTTATACAGACTGAGGCGTTTATCAAACTTGCGTTCGTTGATAATCAAGTCAGTCGTGTCAGCAACCGCGTCCAGCAATCGGTCAGCATTATCAGCAATGTCTTTATTGGCACCAATACCCTCTAGCACAATCATCCGCCGGGCGGCCAGGAATGGCAGTGATGATACGCTCTCAAGCAAACGGCCAAACTCGATATCGGCGGCATTAATCCATTCCAAACCAAAATCGCCGTGTTCGTGGGTGAACACATCCACTAGCCTATCCAGCTCCGCCTTGCGGGTAAAATCATTGCTCCCTGTCAAAACCACTATCATCGCTCCCAATAATAACAGAGATGGAAGAAGTAAGGTATAATAGTAGGTGGCATGAGCCAGACAATTATTGTGTCTAACCGCCTGCCCGTCAGTGTCAAAAAGGGAGAAAACGGATTAGAGTTATACCCAAGCGCCGGAGGACTTGCCACCGGTCTGTCTAGTTATGCCAATAAACGGGGCAACTTGTGGATTGGCTGGCCTGGAATTACCTCTGACGATTTGACCGAGTCCGATAAGCGCAAAATCACCAAAATACTGGCCGATTATAATTGCCAACCGGTTTTTTTGACGAAGAAACAGCTTGATGATTACTACAACGGCTACAGTAACAGTATCCTGTGGCCGTTTTTTCATACTATGGAAACAAACTACGAGCACGAGCAAAGCCGGTACAAAGCCTACCGCGAGGTCAACGAGCTCTTTCGCGAGGCCGTGCTAACGCTGAGCGCGCCTGGCAGCACCATTTGGGTGCACGACTATCAGCTGCTGCTATTGCCAAAATTGCTGCGCGAACACCGCCCTGCTGACAATATCGGCTTTTTTCTGCACATCCCATTCCCGGAGGCCAAACATTTCGCCACGCTCAAACACGCGGACACGCTCATACGCGGCATGCTGGGCGCGGACCTAATAGGATTTCATACCAAAGAGTATACGGCGGCTTTTTTGGATAGCTGCCTAAGCATGACTAACGCGGCAGCCGTCAAAGGCGGCGTAGCGCTCAAGGAACGCGCTGTACGAGTGGCTGATTTTCCGATGGGTATAGATTACGTCAAGTTCTCTAGCGCCAACCGCACCCGCGAAGTCCAGAGCGAGCTAAAAACGCTGCAAAAGGAATACAAAGGCAAGAAAATCATCCTGACAGTCGACCGGCTGGATCCAACTAAAGGTTTTTTGCAGCGGCTGGACGCGTACGAAACTTTCCTGGGTGATACCCCCCAATTACATGGCAAAGTTGTGATGCTCATGTTAGCCGTGCCATCGCGCGGCGAAATAGATGCCTACCGGGACCTCAAAGAAAATGTCGAAAAACGGGTCAAAGCCATAAACCAGGCGTTTGGCACGCCAGACTGGAACCCTATTGTTTATATGTACAAATCGGTCAGTTTCGAGCAGCTAAATGCTCTGTACCAGCTAGCCGACGTGGCCTTTGTAGCGCCCATCCGCGATGGCATGAACCTAGTAGCGAAAGAATACGTAGCCAGCCAAAACAGCGGCAAAGGCATCTTGATACTCAGCCAGACGGCTGGGGCCGCGCAGGAACTGAAAGACGCGCTGCTTGTAAACCCAGCCCAGCCCACAAGTCTGGTACACGCCCTAAAGCGCGCGATTACCATGCCCAAAGAAGAACTGAGGCAACGAGTTACATCTATGCAAGATACGCTTTCGCTCAATACCGTATACGACTGGGCCGGTGATTTTATGGATACGCTTAACAAGCCGGTACCGACAGGACTCACCCCCAATCTAACTGAGCCGCGCCGCGCTAATCTGTTAAAAAATTACGACGGAGCCCACCGACGGCTGTTAGTATTCGATTACGACGGCGTACTTTCCCCGTTTATGGATAACCCGGCGGACGCCGCGCCAACCGCCAAGCTCGTGCAGCAACTGCAGCGCATCGCTAAAAAAAACCGTCTTTTGCTCGCGATTGTCAGCGGCCGCAGCCAAAAAGATTTGGATACGTGGTTTGGACACTTGCCAGCTACCCTGGTCGCCGAGCATGGCGCGATTATCCGGCGGAAAAACCAGGATTGGCAAGTTATCGCTGAAAGTTCTGAGGGCTGGAAAAAAATCCTCAAACCGGCCCTGCAAAAGCACGCTGCCGACACGCCCGGCGCGTTTGTTGAGGAAAAATCCTGCTCACTGGTCTGGCACTACCGCAACGCTTCGCCCTATTACGCGCAAAAGAACATCGCCATTTTGAAGGCGGCGCTCAAACCCATCCTGCACGAGTTCGGCCTGCAGCTTTATATGGGTAACAAAATCCTAGAAATCAAGCGGCCTGGCATCACCAAGGGCAAAGCCGTTAAGCACCTGCTAGACAGGCCCTACGATTTTATTCTGGCCCTGGGCGATGATTTTACGGACGAGGATATGTTTAAAGCACTGCCAAAATACGCCTACACCCTAAAGGTAGGCCCCGGCTCTACTGCCGCCCGCTATCGCATCAAAAACACCGCCCAGGTACAATCACTGCTGAAAAGTCTGTAGCTTTTGGCACTTGGGGCAGATATGCGTACCCCTGCCAGCGACCTTGGTCTTGATAATCAGCGTGCCGGGATGGCGCGGGCAGGCTAACCCCTCACGCCGGAACACCCGGGCGAAATCTATGTAGCTGCCCTTTTTGCCCTCGGCGTTTACATAGTTTCTATCCGTTGACCCGCCTTTTTCTATCGCTAGCTCCAACACATAACGGATTTCTTTATACAAACTTCTTAGCTTGGCTGCGGGGATATCACGCACCTTGGCAGCCGGATGAATTTTAGCACCCCACAGAGACTCATCGGCATAAATATTGCCTATCCCCGCTACCACTGTCTGATCCAACAACGCGGCCTTGACTATACTGTTCCTCCGTTTCTGGATTTGAAAATTGAAAATTGGAAATTGGAAATTGCTATCAAGCGGTTCCGGCCCAACCTTTTTAAAGAATTCTATGTTTGGGATTTCGATTGTTGGGAATAACCGCATCCAGCCGAATTTACGCTGATCGTTAAAGAAAAGCTTAGAGTCGTCAACGAAAGTAATGGTAACCCTCGTTGATTTATCAGGTAGTTTACTGATGAGAGAATCATTGGGATGCCCCGCCCCGAAGCGGACTTCGTCCGCTTCGATAGAGACTAGAGGTTCGAGTTTAGAGGTTAGAGTCTGCCTATCGGCAGGTGTTTCTAATCTCTGGTCTCTAGTCTCTAATCTCTGCTGGTTTTTAGCTACAAAAACCAGCTGGCCGGTCATCTTGAGGTGAGTAACTAAGCTGTAACCGGTGTTTAAGTCTATGAGCAGTACTTTAGCCCGGCGGCGGACATCTGTAACCATAGCTCCAAGCAAAAACTCTTCTACATCGCCCGCGGCGTTTGGAAAACTTTTGGGCGTATCATGCCCTACCGACACAATGCGCTTGCCTATTATCAGCGCGTGCAAACCACGTCTAACAGTCTCTACTTCAGGTAGTTCAGGCATTTATCACTTCTTGTCTCAACCCCGTAGTGAGCTTTCGTGAGCATTTTGTCATAACAAAATGCCTGCTTTGCCTTTGGCAAAGCGCACGAAAGTCTACTACGGGCTACCTCTGGTAATTCTGGCATGTGTCCATTGTAGCAGGCTGTATTACTAAAGTTTAACTTGCCACTCTGTCTTCAGAATTACGCAGGTCCTGTATTTCAACGAGCTTGTCTGTCATCGAGAGCATATGCTTCGCAACGGTTCGCGGATGTTTTTGAGGTGTAATATGGTCCGCGTCACCGAACGGATATACCTCGTACATATCGAATATCCGGCCATTGTCCGTGCTTTTTCGCACCAGCTCTAAGGGAAAAAGCGCGTCGCTTATAAATTGCAGCGCGCCATTTGGAATACCCCTCTTGCTTAACACAGGAAACCTCGCCCTGATATCCGCGGAGGCAATCTTGGCTGCTTCACGGCTGGCCTTGGGCGGGTTTTTGAGTATATAATCCGCTGAATTGCGTGCCATCTTCATGGTATAGCTTGGATGCGACACCAGCTGACCTGTCGCGCGAAGGAGCATCTTAGGATTCCTAAGCGCCCGGTTGAATATTTTGAGCTGTGTGTCTGCCTCTATAAGACCCCCTGAAGCCATCACGATGAGTGTCCTAAATTCTTCGGGATGCTCCAAGCAAGCACGGCTGCTGTTGGCGCCGCCCTCAGAGTGGCCCTGAGCATCAACTTCTTGCAAGTCAGGAAAGATAGCACGCACCGCGCTGAGCACAAGCATTGCGCTACGTACTTTATGACCCTCTGGATCATTTATGAAATCAGGATGTTCCTTGCGCGGGTGGCTAAGCGTAAAAGCCAGTCTGCCCGCCTCAGCATAAGCGTTGGTAAGCCTGTCCGTGCCATAAATTCCATCTGTAAACCCCGGAAAAACTTCTATTGGATTTGGACTTGTAAACTCGTGCGGAACCTTAACGGAGAACATTATCTCATCATGAGGAGTCTTAATCATGCCTTCCCCGACACTATGTGTTGCTGCCGAGGAATCCACCCATTTATAGCTGAGGGCGTTTTGTATCATGATTACTTATGATTGTAAGACGTTTTTTGTCATAAGCAATAACAAAAAGTTAGAATAGGAGTATGCAAAGCTTACAAGATATTTTAGGCAAGCGTAATTTTGACGAACCGCCAGAGGTAGAAGTAATCAAAACGTTCGTGCGCAAGCAGTTTACTATGGATGTCGGCGTGACCATCCAGACCTACAGTATCACCATCACCACCCCGTCAGCGGGGCTCGCCGGTAGCC
>CAYWFI010000051.1:0-4990 GCA_964458165.1 uncultured Candidatus Saccharibacteria bacterium | reverse complement strand
AAAGGTATTGACTTTTTATCAAGCTTATGCTACAATGTATATTGTACCGGATTATGTCTGGTACGCAACTTAAAAGCTCTCTGTCAGACCCCTATATCTGTAAAGATACCAGGGGTATTGCTCCGAATGGTTCCCTTTTGTAGCTGGAATAAAGTGCTGAAATAATTCAGCTTTCTACTCCAGTTACGAAACTCTGGAAACCAACCCCGAACGAAAGTTCACAACCCCAAGGAGCAATCCAACATGGCCAAAACCCGAACCACCCGCAAGTTCACGATTGACCTTGATGAGGTCAACGAGGGCATCGGTCAGCTGTTCATCACTGACCCGTCCGTGCTCATCCGCCCAGCCGTCCCCGGCCAGTACCCTGCCAGTGTGCGCCACAACAGCGGCCACGCCAACGGCATCCTGGCCATGGGCGATGACATGGGCGTATACACAACCCATATCATCACTTCTCTCAGCCCAGAAGAGGCACACAAGATGCTCGACCGAGTATTCTACGCTTTCATCGATGCCTGCTGCTTCAGCCTGTGGTGCGACGCTCGCGTCTCCTACATCGTCGACGAGAACATCATCAGGGTCGAGGAGTATGGCTTCGAAGACGGCGAGTACACGCAACGCTTCAATGTGCATTGCGACGTGCCGGCCGAGCACACCGAGGGAGTTCTCGCCAATCTCCTTGATGAGAAACTCGAGTGCATCGACTTCGTCGTGATCTACTCCGATGATTCGGAGTACGGCTACGAGGCTCAGGGCTTCACGGGCTAACAGAGAGCTTTCGCGGGAGCGGGGAACAAATTTGGACAACCGTCCAAATCCCCGACTCCCGCAAGCCCCAAAGCAGATAAATCTTTTGTCTTCTTTGGAGCTAGCTAATAAACAGCGCCCCGGCTTTAGCCGGGGTTTCTGCTTTTAATTGCGCAATTCAAGTAAAAACTGATGAAAATGTCTGCTCGGGCGGCGAGTCCAGCAGCAAGCCAAGTCCAAAATCCCTACCCAAGTTAGCTTGGGATTTTGGGCCGATCCCTCCCAAGGGTCGTTCTTGCTGCGCGACGAACGAGCAGACATTTTCAATCACGTTTTTGCTTGGCGCAGAGTTTTTTGGGTTCCGTTTTTGGCGGTCCAAAAATGGAACGATTCGGTTCCTTATCTAAGGAACAATGCCTTGCTTCTTCGTCTGAAGAAGAATTCTAGAAATACACGTACATGAGCGCCGAGGCCGTAGCGGCTGAAATCTGGTTGATTTCGTACTTGCCGGTACCTGCCCGGTTATAGTCACTGATAATAATTGAGCCGTCACCGTTGACAGCCTCGACATACATAACGTGGCCGTACGTACCGGCGTTACTGACAGCAGCAGCACCGACGCGCGGCGTGCTGGTAACAGTAAAACCAAAGGCTCCGGCGCGGTCATCCCAGGTCTTAGCATTACCGAGGCCCGATGGTATATAGCCTGTAGCTGTTTTGATGCGGTAAGCCACCCAGTCGGTGCAGTTACGAAAAGCGTATCCGCCGTTTGCCCAGTTGTTCCACGAACCCGGACCGTGATAGCCCCATTCATAGTCGTAGCACCAGCCGTCAACCTGGCCCGTCCAGACGCAAGGCGCGTTACCCCACGGATACCCGCCGCCGCCAATAACTCCGCCGCTGCCGCCGAACAGCCGGGCGTTTTCTATTGCCTGCTGGCGCTTGAGGTCATTGATTTTATCACGGTTGCTTTTCATCAGGTTGTTAAAATCGGCCTGTTGAGATCTGTTGAATCCAAGTAGTCTGTCCTGTTCGGCCTGCTGGGAGGCGGCATCAGCGCGCAATTGTTCCTGCTGTTTTATAATGATCTGTACTTGTTCTCTCTTGGATTGCAGCTCGGCCTTGAGCGTGGTCACTTTGTCTACTGTTGTCTTGATTTTGTTTTTAACGACCTCGCGGTACTGCTGCTTGTCAAAAAAATCGCTTAGGGATTTACTGGTAGCCAGCATTTCTATGGTGCTGATGTCGCCTTCAAGATACATCGCTTTGATGTTTTGGCCCAGCAGCCCTTTTTGTTTTTCCAGCTCGGCCTCGGCGACAACGATTTCGGCCTGGATTTGTTCGCTCTCTGCCTGACGCTGATTGATTTCGGTCTGATACTGGTTGATCTGGGCTTGTAGTTGGTTAATAGCATCTTGATAGCTAGCGGCCTCTATTTTGAGCGCGTCAACCTGGCTTTGCGCTTGATTGGTCTGAGACTGCAGTTCATTAATCTGTTGCTGCAGGCTCTGCGCGCCGACAAGCCGAGCTCCCGCGAAAGAGTTGAGCGAGAACAAGGCAGCAATAGCGATTACGCCGAATCGTTTGTAGATTTGTGCTTTTACTGTTCTGGGATGCTTCATTTGTTAAGATGTCTTTATTATTGTGCGTTTACTTAAAAACTTTAGCACAAAAAACCAACTAATGCAATAGGCTTATGCTTTTATGGGAAGCGGACATATTCCAGGCCAGCGGTGGACATAATCGCCTCGCTGTAGCGGCCGGTCCAGTTAGCATTATACTGACTGATACGCATCGTGCCGTTGCCAAATACTTCTTCTACATACATGACATGGCCGTAAGTTCCACGGGTACTGACTGCTATATCACCGGGCTGCGGGGTGTTGTATACGGGTATACCGGCGGCCCGGGCGTTGTTGGCCCAATTCTTGGCGTTTCCCCGTCCGCCCCAGTACGGCATGTGCTTGCCGTCTTTCCATACCTTCCAGGCCGTGTAGCTGACGCATTGGCGCTTGTACATGCCCCACGGGTCCGGGAACGAGTTCGGGAACGGCTGGACATTGGCCCATGGATAGCCAGTAGTATCAGGCACATTGATGACTCTGCCGCTACTCCAAAGCCGCGCGTTTTCCGCTGCCTGTTGACGACGCAATTCGGCAATCCGACTGCTATTGGCACGAATCTGGGCATCAAGTTTGGCCTGTTCGGACTCGTTTAGCGCCAATAGTCGGTTCTGTTCAGCCTGCTGGGTGCCTAATTGAGTCCGCATTGTCTGCTGCTCGGCTAGCAGCTGTTCGCTTAAAGCTTTTTGCTCGTCCAGCTGTTCTTTGATAGCGCGGATTTCATCGAGCGTGGTCTTGATTTTGTTCTGGACAACGTGTCGATACTGCTGCTTATCTAAATAGTCGCTTAGGGAGCTACTGGTAGCAAGCATTTCTATGGTACTCATTTCGCCCTCTATGTATTGGGCGCGAATGCTTTGGCTGATGACTGTCTGCTGATAGGCCAGTTCTGCTTCTTTCTGCGTGATTTGCGCGGCAAGTTCGTCGCGTTTACGTTCGTTGGCTCTGATTTCTGCCATCAAGACGTCAATTTGCACCTGCAACGTCTGGATAGTTTCTTGCAGATTAGCGGCCTCTACCTCTAAAGCGCCTACGGTTGTCTGCGTACGCTGGTTCTGCTGGTTGAGTTCGTTAATTTGCTGCTGCAGGCTTTGGGCGCGCACGTAAGCTGGCGCGATAAAGCCGCTGATCGCGAAGACACTTATGGTGACGAAAAGTACAAGTCGTTTTATGAACGTATTCCTTGTTTAGTTAGGTTGCGCGTTGGTTGTTTTGGATTTTTGTTTGTTTTTGACGTTTGTGTCCCAATGTTCGCATAGCCGCCTTGCGGACGCAACCCGCCCTACCAGTAAACTGCTGTTAAAATTACAATTCATCACGCATTTCGTACTTAGTGCGATTTGGGATGAAAACCGAGCACCGGAGCGGAGGCGTATTCTACATACGGTGAGCACCGGAGTCACATGTTTTCGCCCAAAGGGTGCAAGTACGAATTGCGTGACTATTTTGTCTTTTTGAGGCTAAGATAGCGCTGTGTCGCGATAAACGAAGATACTACTCCAATCAAAATGCCTATTGCCGACTGTATAGCGAATATCAGCCAGAAATTATCGCTGAAGAAGCGTCCGGAATAAGTAATATCCAGCAAGCCGAAAGTATTGGCACCCAGGGTCTCGGAGGCGATAGTAAACAGGCCTTTACACAGACCGACTGAGATAAGAGCCGCGAATACCCCTATGAGCATGCTCTCTACAAGGAAAGGACCCCTGATATACCAGCGGCTGGCACCGAGCAGGCGCATGATGTTTAATTCGTCCCGGCGGTTGAATATCGCCATCTGTATAGTGTTAAAGATAATCAACACTGATATAGCGGCAAAAATCACCACACCGGCAACACCGGCTCGTTGGAAGAAAGACGTTGCCCCGGCAATATTGTCGATAGCTTCTTTACGGTCGCCAGAATATGATGTTTCGTCGGATTGCAGTTCTTTGATTTCCGGCTGGTCCAGGAAATGTTTTAATTCATCTATAATATCCGGGTTATATAGCTTTATACGCAAACTGGCCGGAAGCGGATTATCAGTCTGCGATATAGCTAGCTGCAGGTCAATGTTGTTTTTGTTGAGTTCAACGTAATCCGCTAAGGCTTGTTCCTTGGTGATGTATTGAACTTCCCGGACGTTATCCATACCCTCAAGCTGGTTTGTCAGGTCAGCCCGTTGCTCGGCCGTGATTTCGTCTATTAAGAATACTGACACGTCTATGCGATCCCGGATTTCCTGAATAGTATGAGAAAACGTGGCATTGGCGATAAAAGAAAATAGCACGATGCTTAAGGTGACTACCATCACCGCCATGGCCGCGATACTTAGCCAAGCGTTGCGCACAAAATTGGTCAGTCCATTTAAAAAAACCCGCCAAACCATGACTAGCTTGCGACTTTTCATAGCTCGTTGCCCCCTGAGTAGTCACGGGTTTCGCGGCTGTGTTGCGGTGCGGAAGCCATGGTCATAGAGTGTATTCTCCGCCGGCATGATCGCTGGCAATCTTACCATCCGTAATAGTCACAACCCGGCGCTTTAACTTATTAACGATTTCCTGGTTGTGGGTGGTCAACAGTACCGTGGTGCCATACTTGTTTATCTTTTCCAGCACTCGAATAACATCCCAGGCATG
>CAYWFI010000050.1:0-5006 GCA_964458165.1 uncultured Candidatus Saccharibacteria bacterium | reverse complement strand
GAAAATTCTAGTCAAAGACTACTTTCAGCAGTTCATTGGTCAAGATGAAACCGTATTGGATCTTGCTGCTGGATACTGCGAGTTTATAAATAATGTTGAATGTAGAAAGAAAATTGCAGTAGACCTAAATCCTGAGACAAAAAAACGTGCAACTAAGGAAGTGGAAGTTTATAAAGCGTTAAGCACAAACCTCCCCAAGAACCTAACAGGAAAAGTTGATACTGTTTTTACTAGCAACTTTTTTGAACACTTAGATAATAAGGACGAACTCATAGCAACACTTAAAGAAGTTAATCGGGTATTAAAAAAAGGTGGCCAAATAATGGTTCTTCAGCCAAACATAAAACTTGTTGGCGGAGCTTACTGGGATTTTGTCGATCATACTCTGCCGGTTACAGAGAAAAGCTTGGCCGAAGCCTTAGAGCTAACAGGATTTAGAGTCACCTATCAAAAAACTAGATTCTTGCCATACACTGCTAGTGACGGCAAGAAGATCAGACCTACCCTAGTAAGGTTATACCTAAAGATACCGATTGCTCATTACTTTATGGGCAAACAGACCTTTATGATTGCGACTAAGTAGAGTTCTGTTTTTACACTTTTAGTTATAAAATTAGAAAATCCTAATGATTGAATTACTGCCCTATTTTTTGTTTGTGCATCTGGTCTTAATTATCCCAGGGTATGCCTTCATCAAAAAACTTGGCCTGCTCAGTAAACACCCTGGGGCGGAATTGTGTCTTGGGTACGCTGTTTCAATATCATTCTTATTCTTGTTTTCTATTCTTGGCTACATTTTTGACTTTAGCTCATGGGTAAATTTTTCTCTATCTTGGGCTGCATTAGTAGTAGGATCTTATTATCTTTTTAGAATACGTGTATGGAAAAACACAAAAACGCTGATTTTCCCGGTATTATGCGTAGTGATGATGAGTACCTTCAGCTCGACATTCGTTACTTTGACGTTCCCGGGTAATTATCAATACGTGCCCGACCCGGAGATTACGAGTAACAGAGATTACGATACCTTCAGTGTGAAGATTCTCAATGTCGCGCAAACGCAAGCGAATGATAACTATATACCTTACAGGCAGGCACAGTTTATTTATAACAATTCCAACCCTGCACACGATTCTTTTATTGATGAGTGGGGTGTCCACTTTTTTCAACGCACCCCACTTATGGGAGCTGTAACTGCAAGCTTTTTCCATATGCTGAAGGACGACCCGCCGGTCGACTACACATGGAGCGTAAGCAGCGAAGATACCGAAAGCACTTACTTAAAGTTTCAGCTAATTGCACATGTCCTAAATAGTATCTTTCTTGTCCCTTGTTTTTTCTTGCTCAAAGGGTTTTTTAATAGAAAGGTTGCAAGGCTCTCCTTACTGTTTATAGTTATTAATCCGTTCTTTCTATATAATTCCTTCTTTTCCTGGCCAAAATCACTCGTTGCGTTCTTTATATTGACTTCTTGGTTATTACTGTTCTATACAACAGAGAAATCAAAATTGGTCGTTTTACTAGCCGGGGCTATGGCGGGGCTGGCCTATCTATCGCATGATCTTGCGATACTTTATATTGGGGCAGGAGCACTAGTTCTTATTCTGGGTCGAGAATTTACGAGAGCTTTAGTATATAGCTCCGTAAGCCTAGTCTTTGCTCTGCCTTGGATGTTTGTATCCAAATTCATCTACAATAAGCCCAGTAGCTTTATACTTTATCCCTTTTCAATACAAGGCATTCCACAAACCGATCAAAGCAAAGAGGTAGTTCGTGAGTTCTTATCAACTTCACCTATACGAATAGCTTCTATTAAATTCGAGTCAATTACTTTCTTGATATCTCCCTATCAGTTGATAGTTGAAGATGTCGGCCAATCACTCATACGTAAACTTAGGGTCTTTACCCTTTTTTCAGTTCCCGGTTCTTTGGGCGTAGGCTTATTTGTTCCTGTTGTGATTGCTGCCTTTAAGAAGCTTGCGACCGCCAAGTTTCTAATACTAACCCTGGCACCTATCCTCTTCGCCGTTCTTCTAATAGGATGGCCGAGAGGATTAGGGTCGTTCCATTTTGCACAAACTTCTGTCGCACTACTTGTTGGCCTTGGGTTGTTCTACTTGGTAAAACTTAGAAGTCTGCCTATTTTATTAGTGGTACTGGGACTAAATGTACTACAGCTACTAGCTTTTATGCTGCTTAGTTATAATTTCGCCATTACCGAATGGATAAACTTAAGAGACCTTGTCGCAATCTTTATTATTATGGGTGTTATTCTCCTTACCTGCCTATCAATTATCTACACGTATACGGATAAGCCCTCTATACTAGGGCGCTGGCGGACTTGATTTTTTCGCGGATAATATACTATAGTAGTCAGTACCATAAGCTAAAATAAAACTATGCCGAAAGTTCGAAAATCCCGGTTATCACGAAACAAGAAGATACTGATTGCAATCAGTGTTATTTTGACTTCGGGATTGATATTCCTTGTACTAGAAAAAGCTCAGATAACAAATTTCTATACCGTAGACACAATTTCTACAGAAGAGGACGCCCAGACAACCAGTGTACAGCCATCTGCACAGTCAGATTTTGCAGATGGAGATGATCGTGAACCGGGCAACACTGTTCGAGAAGACGAAGGATCCGCATCCATAACCGATAATTCTGGTTCGATTGAATCATACTTAGATCAATCAAACCCTATTACCTCGTCCACCGGAGAGATTACCCTATTTTCTCCGCGTGAAAACGCTCAAGTTGAGAAGCAAGTAACTATAGCTGGCACCTCAACCCTGTCAAGCGTATCCTATCGAGTAATTGATAGCATAAGCGGAGTTGTAGACAGGGGTGAGCTCAAAGTGGTAAACGGGAGGTTTTCGGGAACCCTAAACATTGATACCAACGCTAGCGAAGGTCGGCTTGATATTTTTGGCTTGCAGGCCAACGGCAATGAATTTAGTAATATAGCAATTCCATTAAGGTTTAGGTAGGCACCATGTACAAAAACTATCTTGCGCTAGAATCCAAAAGAATCCTTGTCATTTTAGGTGTAGCATTCTTGTGTCTTATAGCATTTCAACTCATTACCACACAGAAAACTTATGCCGAATACCAAGATGGTCGTCTTATAGATAACTCTGTTTTTCTTGACGCTGGTTCATTAAATGCAAATCAGGTACAAAGTTTTTTGAATAGCAAAACGGGAGCCCTGAAGAACAAAAGTTTCAAGCTGGATTGTGATGCCCCGGGTATTGGCGCAACCTCCAAACAACTATACTTGAACGCAGGAGCACCATGTGGTTCAACAATACCTGCATCGCAGATTATATATTATGCTGCTCAGGTCTATGGCCTTAGCCCAAAGGTTATTCTTGCAACTCTGCAAAAGGAACAAAGCCTCATTACCAACCCCAACCCCGGCAACTGGGAGTTCAACCAAGCCATGGGCTACAATTGCCCCACTAGCGGTCACTGTGATGATAACTCCGGTTTCTTTTTTCAAATAGATAATGGCACTTGGGTTCTAAGGTTCCACTATGAACGGGCGAGTGGCAATAGTACTTGGTGGAATAGCAATTCTTGGACCTGTGGTACTGCTAAGATGGGTCCTCCTCCTTTTTACACTCCAAACCTATACCCAGGCCAGAATGTCCACTTCTATGATCCATACAGCGGCTTGCACTACAAGACCGTCTACATACAAAATGCAGCTACATCAGCAATGTACTGCTATACACCCCACGTATTTAATAATCATTCAAATAGCCCTCATCCTCAAGAAGCTAAGAATCCCCGTTGCTATTCGATACACCCTGCATCAGGTGACAAAGGAAGATGCTACACGGGTAGCTATAATTTCGTCGCTGCATTCAATAATTATTTTGGCCCTTCCATAATTTTGTACGTTCCCCCTCCTCTAAAGTCAGATGCTGGCAGCCCCGTCTCCGTCTCCCGCAATGCAGATGGTACCTTGCGGATAGTTGGAACTGCGGCCAATGACACAATCTACCAAAAGCGACAGACTGCTCCAAGCAGTAATACTTGGACAGCCTGGACAAAGCTTAGTGGCGGACTTAGAAACATTAGTGCCGAGACCAATGCCGACGGTCGTATCCAGCTAGTGGGCGTGGCGGGCAACGGTGATATCTATACCAGTATTCAAACAGCTATAAACAGTGATACATGGGGAGCGTGGCAAAGGATTGAGGGAGGACTGAATAAGGTCTCCGTCTCCCGCAATGCAGATGGTACCTTGCGGATAGTTGGAACTGCGGCCAATGACACAATCTACCAAAAGCGACAGACTGCTCCAAGCAGTAATACTTGGACAGCCTGGACAAAGCTTAGTGGCGGACTTAGAAACATTAGTGCCGAGACCAATGCCGACGGTCGTATCCAGCTAGTGGGCGTGGCGGGCAACGGTGATATCTATACCAGTATTCAAACAGCTATAAACAGTGATACATGGGGAGCGTGGCAAAGGATTGAGGGAGGACTTCGAAAATGGTAATAACTAAGCTCCCTAATATCTTACCTCTGGCACCACAAAACAGCATAGTCTATAAACCCCAGTAGCATAGCTCTCTGTTATAATAGGTCACTGATGTTACCTACACAGAAGCTGAAGTCTTGTTTGATTGTGTCTTACGGACCTGTGCCTACGCCTCAGAATCAGGTAGTTGAAGGCGGAGGTATGCGGGCCTGGGGCCTTGCTAAGGGATTGGCCAAAAACGGTGTGAGCGTGACTGTAGCCATAAACGAATCTTTCCCTCAAGAAATTAACGAACATGATGGAATCATGCTTATAAACTGGAGCCTTGACGAGTCATTCATCGCTCTCTTGAATAGTTTTGACACCGTCATCGCCAGCTACTGCATGGGAGACAACTCGGTGTTTATCGCAAATAACCTCAATCCCGACGTTCAACTAGTATTGGATGTATATGTGCCCATATATGTTGAGGTATCGGCTCGTGACACCGATGACATGCCAAATGAATACA
>CAYWFI010000049.1:0-5132 GCA_964458165.1 uncultured Candidatus Saccharibacteria bacterium | reverse complement strand
ATGATTGATTCGTATGCCTTGGAACGGCCATAGACATCATCGGACTTGATGGTCAGCATTTCCTGCAAAGTATTGGAGGCGCCATACGCTTCAAGCGCCCAGACTTCCATCTCACCGAACCGCTGACCGCCATTTTGAGCCTTTCCGCCAAGAGGCTGCTGCGTGACCATTGTGTACGGACCAGTCGAACGGGCATGAATCTTGTCAGTTACCATATGGTTGAGCTTGATCATATACATAGCACCCACAGTGGTACGTTCCTTGAATGCCTCGCCGGTACGGCCGTCGTACAATCGTTGTTTGCCGTCGCGCGGCAAACCGGCTTCATCTAGCAGATCCTGAATTTTTTCAATCGGTACGCCGTCAAATGATGGACTGGCGACCTTTATGCCAAGAGCCTTAGCTGCCATGCCAAGGTGTGTTTCGAACAGCTGGCCAATGTTCATACGTGATGGTATGCCGAGCGGGTTCAAAATAATATCGATTGGCGTGCCGTCTTCAGTGAATGGCATGTCTTCTTGAGGCAAAATACGGGCAATAACACCTTTGTTACCGTGACGGCCACCGAGCTTGTCGCCAACCTGTATCTTACGCATTTGGGCTACAAACACCTGAATCTGCATAATGACACCGGCTTTGAGTTCATGTCCGTTGGCACGAGAAAATACTTTCACGCCAACGACTTTTCCGTGTTTGCCGTTGCTCATACGCTGGCTGGTGTCCCTGACTTCTTTGGCTTTTTCACCAAAAATCGCGCGCAGCAGACGTTCTTCGCTCGATAGCTCTTGCTCGCCTTTTGGCGTAATCTTGCCAACCAGAATATCGCCGGGGTGTACTTCGGCTCCAATGCGGACAATGCCTTCTTCGTCTAAATGGCGCAGCGCGTCCTCGGAAACGTTTGGAATATCACGAGTGACAATTTCCGGACCAAGCTTGGTCTCGCGGACTTCAGTCATATAGTCAACTATATTGACGCTGGTCAGGGTGTCGTTCTCTACCAAACTGCGCGAGATGATGATAGCGTCTTCGAAGTTGTAGCCGCTCCATGGCATAAATGCCACTAACAAATCCTTGCCAAGAGCAAGTTCGCCATCACGCACGCTCATGCCCTCTATGAGGACATCGCCTTTGCTGACTTTGTCGCCGGTAGAAACAATAACTTTTTGGTTTATGCTGGTACCTTCGTTGGAGCGTACAAAATGTTGCGGACTGTAAGTAACAACGCCCTCTTTGTACTTGACCGCTACCTCGGCACCGCTAGCACGCACGACTTCTCCGTTGGCCTCGGCAACGACAACCTGTCCGGTATTGCGAGCCGCTGTGCTTTCGATACCGGTACCGACAATCGGACTCTCCGGGCTAATTAGCGGCACGGCCTGGCGCTGCTGGTTACTGCCCATGAGCGACCGATAAACATAGTTCTTTTCAATAAACGGAATAAGCCCGGCGCTGCTGCCTATCACCTGGCGGCGAACGGCATCAATATGAGTAACATCATCAGCGTCAACTTCTGAAGACTGCAGGTATCGGCGGGCCGATACGCGCTCGGTAACGAAGTAGCCATTCTCGTCGAGTTCGCTATCAGAGCCGGCAATTATCATCCGCTCTTCTTCGGCGGCGTCCACGTACACGATTTCGTCTGACACCTTGGCCTTAACCGGCCAAGTAACCTGACCTTCTACTTTGGCTAGCTTGGCGGCCTCGTCCTTAGTAATGGTCTTGCCCTTTTTGACGATTACTTTGCCCTTGGCATCTTCTAGATTAACGGATGCGATATGACCCGGAGCGTCCTTAGCCGTAACAGCGTTAATGACCTTGCGGTAAGGAGTTTCTATAAAACCATACTCATTGACACGAGCGTAACTGGCCAGGTTAAGTACTAGACCAATGTTAGCGCCTTCCGGTGTCTCGACTGGGCAAATGCGACCGTAGTGAGTAGCGTGAGCGTCACGAACTTCAAACCCGGCACGCTCGCGGCTTAGGCCGCCAGGACCCATCGAACTTAGGCGGCGCTTGTGCGCTAGCTCGCTAAGCGGGTTGATTTGATCCATGAACTGGCTCAGCTGCGAACTGGCAAAAAACTCGCGTACGGCAGCCACAATCGGCCGGGCATTGATGAGCTGACCAGGAGCAACTGTCTCGATTTCACTCATAGACATGCGGTCCTTGGCGTTGCGCTCCATTCTGAGCAGACCGATACGGAACTGACGCTGCACTAACTCACCAACCAATTTGACACGACGGTTGGCTAAACTATCGATGTCGTCAGCAGGCTCCTGAGTATTGTTAAGGCGAATAATTTCAGCGATGATGGCTGTCAGGTCTTCTAGGCGCATCACGCGGTTTTCGGCTGTGTTGGGAATGTCCAGGTCCAGACGTTTATTAATTTTATAGCGGCCAACCCGGCTAAAATCAAAACGCTTGTAGTTGTAGAACATGTTTTCCAGCAAGCTGCGAGCGTTATCTACCGTGGCAAGGTCACCTGGACGCAAACGACGATACACCTCAATCAGAGCTTCGGACGTACCTTTGCTTGGATCCTTTTCCAGTGTCGTAACAACGTAATCGGTTTTGCCCTGGTTGACGTGTTTAAAAGCGTCTTTTATCTGCGACTCGGTCATGCCAAGCGCCTTAAGCAACGTGGTTACAGGGATTTTGCGTTTGCGGTCGATCTTAACGTACAACGCGCCAGCGGCTGCAGTTTCAAATTCAAGCCACGCGCCGCGGCCAGGTATAACCTTGGCACCGTACTGGAACCTGCCAGAATGCGGTTCGCGGGTAAAGAATACGCCGGCCGATCTAATGAGCTGCGACACGACAACACGTTCCGCACCATTGATAACAAAAGTTCCGCGTTCGGTCATCCACGGATAGTCACCCAGGTAAATTTCTTGATCTTTGATTTCGCCAGTCACCTTGTTGGTCAACTCGACGACGGCTTTTAGCGGCGCCTCATAGCTAACGTTATTTTCGCGAGCCTCGGCCTCGGTGGTCTTGGGATCTTCAAAATGATAATCCTTGAACCTTAGTGATAACTTTCCGCCGGTGTAATCATCGATTGGGCTGACTTCAGCCAATAATTCGCCCAGCCCCTCGTCTATGAACCATTGGAACGACCGGTTTTGGTGATCCACCAGGTTTGGCAGATCCAAAATGTCGTCAGATTTAGTAAAGTACACGCGCTTACCCTGCGCGCTAGGGGTTTTAACTGTTGCTTTCGCCATGCAAACACTGCTCCCACTTTTCTCTTGTACTCTACGTCAGCAAACATGCTGTCCGATAAATAATGTAGCCGCTTTTGGCGGTCTACGTCGTTTAACCACAACTAGCTAAAGACGCAAGTCACAAGAGTTACTTGATGATAAATTGTTGTTTTGTGTCTGTTTATGTGTCAGTTTATTTCGGCCGAAGGGTTTCTAGGAGCATGCGGTTTCGGTGATATTCTTACGCGTCGAACGTCACAAGCAGCGTCCTACACTACTTCTTAGGTACTAGCTTACCCTTAAACGGCACGTCAAGTCAAGGCTCAAATTACATGCGGTGTGCGCGAAATCACGGGATTTGCTTGCTGCAAGTCATGGCGGCCGGCAATTGATTTTGTTTTACTGTAGGTGGAGGTACAAGCAACTATGAAACACGCATTATCGGCCGCCTACCCGCGCATCAATTTGCCGCTGGTCAGAGTACAACCCGTGACTGTTAGTTTTGCAGCTCACAAAAAAAGGATCAAACAGGCGCTGCGCGACCTTGGCATGTCACGAGTGGGCCTTGCGATGATGGAAAGCCGCCATTTACCACGTGTTATTCATAAGAGCGAGCATTTGGGCGGCGTTATGTACGGCCATTCTAAGGACGGTAATGCCATGCTTGTGGCAACCAACAAGCGGGTGATTTATCTTGACAAGAAACCGCTGTTTATCGATATGGACGAGATTAGCTACAACGTTATCAGCGGCATAAATACGACATCAGCCGGGCTTGATACCATCGTGACCCTGCATACCCGCATCAAAGATTATTCAATACGCGGTTTTAACAAAAATTGCGCCCAAATTTTTACGCGTTTTATTGAACAGCACTGCCTAGGACAATCCCAGGCCCTTACAGCTTCGCAATAACCTCGTCGACAATACCGTACGCTTTGGCCTCTTTAGCATCGAGCCATTTGTCGCGTTCCATGTCTTCATGAATTTTGGCCGGCTTTTGACCAGTGTTTTTAGCCATAATCTCTTCTAACAGCTTTTTGACACGCAAGGACTCGCGCAAATCAATCTCTTGATCGGTCACTTTGCCACGCGTACCGGAGCTTGGCTGGTGAATCATTACAGTAGCATGCGGCAACAGATAGCGTTTGCCCTTTTCGCCCGAACTGAGCAAAAAGGCCGCGGCTGAAGCCTGCATACCGATACCGTAAGTATGAACCGGAGACTTAATAAACTGCATGGTATCGTATATAGCCAGCGCGTCATAAACATGGCCGCCCGGACTGTTGATGTAGAGATTGATAGGCTTAGTGTTACTTTGGTTGTCCAAAAAGAGCAGCTGGGCAACGATTAGGTTGGCAGTGTGAGGATTGACATCGTCGCCTAAGAAAACAATGCGATCCTTTAATAAACGGCTATAAATGTCGTAGGCACGCTCTATGCGACCCTCTTGCTCGATAACCGTTGGAATCAAAATGCTGGCTGGTTTACTCATAGTACGTATAACTGTACGCCTTGAATTAGCACTCGTCAAGTACGAGTGCTAGATTTTTGGACGTATCACCCAGCCAAAAGGCGAACGCAGCGCCATCATGCCTATCCTGGTAAATAGTTTAGTTATAGTACTGTCAGGCCCCTTTTCGAAGTCACTAAAGGTTTCTTGAGAATCTTTAGCCTGGTCATATGGTTTTGATATTCGTTGCTGTATTAGCTTGTCAAATTCAGTGGGCACCTCGGAATACCAGGGAGAAATTACTACGGGGCCGATTTCTTCACGCATAATTGCCAGCCTGTTGTTAGCAAGTTCATGTAGCTCCTCAAGTTCGCGGTGCTTTGTAATATAATCTGTTGATGGATCAAACATTATACCCTCTACATCAGCTTGAAAACCCGGGTAGCAGTTTACTATCTCGTCCCCGAGCTGCTCTA
>CAYWFI010000048.1:0-5209 GCA_964458165.1 uncultured Candidatus Saccharibacteria bacterium | reverse complement strand
CGGAAGTGGTTATTTGCCCGTCCGTTTAATTCCTCGCGCACATTCCCTAGTTCGGCGTCAAATTCTTCCTGCAGAAACAGCGGCCTGGATATTGCGAGCAACATTAAATCCAGGATTCTGTCCCATTCGAAATCAGCACACTCGGCCTCGTAGGTGATGTCATACACGCCGGTGCTGGCGTTGTTGTAGGCACCGTTTTTTTCAAACTCAGCCTGAAACATACGGGCTTTGGGGTATTTCTTGTTTGCCCCGAGCAGCACATGCTCCATGATATGCGGTGTCTCCCACTTAGCCGGATCTACCAGATACTCGCCGGCACGAAAATTAAATTCAAACGTCATAACGCTGGCGTCGGGAATATCAATCAATAGGCCTTCGGCCCCATTTTCGAGTACGACTTTTTCTACGGTATGCTTCATTTTAGATCTTAGTTCGTAGATCTTAGTTCTTAGATTCCCGGGAGCTTTCCCTAAGATCTAAGAACTATCGTCTAAGATTTACTTCCGTTTTTTGGCTTTCTTTTTGCGCTGGCGCTCCGCCTTGCGCTGTGCTTTACGTTTATCGGCGCTTACCACCGTCTTGGTACCGCTGCGCGGCGTGCCCGCAGCCCGAAAATTCTCTTCGTCAAATTCCTCGACGTTCAGAATCTTGTCAGAGTTATCTACACTGGAGCGGGCCGCGCGGGTCAGATCAGTTTCAATTGGTTCGTCAAGCTCGCTAGGCGCGACTGGCCGGGCATTAAATACGTTTTTTAGCACCTGCGAGCGTAGCTGGTTTTGCATTTCACCAAACAATACCTGTGACTGGCGCCGGTATTCGACCAGCGGATCTTTTTGACCCACACTCAGCCAGTGGATACCCTCACGCAAATGATCCATGTTCTCAAGGTGCTGCATCCAGAGATTATCGAGTACCTGCAGATAGATATCTCGTTCAACCTTGCTAAGCACGTCCTTGCCAAATGAACTTTCGCGGGCCTGGTAAAGCTCTTCGGCGGCTGTTTTTAGTACTTCGGCAAATTTGTTAGCGTCGGCGTCAAATAGCCGGTCAAGTGTCGTCTCGTCAAACGGAAAGACGTTGGTCAGGATACTTTCGAACTCTTCGGTCAGAGATTCCGGAGATGCCACCAGCAGGTCTATTTCCTCGCTGACAAAAGCTTTTATCCGCTTGGATATATTAGCCTGCAGCAGGATTTCGCGGCGCATTGAGTAAACGGCCTTTCGGTGGCGGTTCATAACGTCGTCGTACTTGACGACATTCTTGCGCATATCGAAGTTAAAGCCTTCGACTTTCTTCTGCGATGCTTCCAGGCTCTTGCTAATCAATCGGTTTTCTATTGGCGTTTCATCATCTACTTTGAGGCGGTCCATTAATTTACCGATTTTGTCGCCGCCAAAGACACGCATCAGCTCATCCTCGGTGCTGACAAAGAACTGTGTCGCGCCGGGGTCGCCCTGACGGCCAGCACGCCCACGCAGCTGATTATCGATACGTCTGGATTCATGGCGCTCGCTACCAAGCACAAACAGACCGCCCAAATCTTTGACTTCATCGGCCAGCACAATGTCGGTACCGCGCCCGGCAATGTTGGTCGCTAGTGTAACAGCGCCTTTCTGCCCGGCCTTGGATACAATAGCGGCTTCCCTTTCGTTGTTCTTGGCGTTTAGTACGCTATGCGGCACGCTTGCTTTTTTGAGCGCCGCGCTTAAAGCCTCGTTCTTTTCAATTGATACCGTACCGATTAGCACTGGCTGCCCGAGAAGATGCATTTTTTTGACTTCGGCAACGATTGCCTTGAATTTACCGGCTTCGGTTTTGTAAATACGGTCTGAGTGGTCTTCGCGGACAATCTTGCGGTTTGGCGGTACTTCGACTACGTCAAGTTTGTAAACCTGATGGAACTCTTCGCTTTCGGTCACGGCTGTACCGGTCATACCAGCCAGCTTGTCGTACAGACGGAACAGGTTCTGGAAGCTAATAGTCGCCAGCGTCATTGACTCCTCTTGTACCTCTACGCCTTCTTTAGCCTCTATTGCCTGGTGCAGACCCTCATTATAGCGGCGTCCGCGCAGCAGACGGCCGGTGAACTGGTCGACAATAACGATTTCGCCGTCACTGCTAACCACATAATCTTTGTCACGCTTGAACAGCGTCTGAGCCTTGAGCGACTGATCAAGATGGTAGATGTTACGAATATGTTCGGTTGAATACAGGTCTGAAATGCCCAAAATTTTTTCAATCTTTTCAACACCGCTATCGGTCAGAATGACGCTTTTGCGCTTCTCGTCCACCTCGTAGTGCTCGGGCTTGAGCTGCCGCACGACCTTGGCGAACTGGCCGTAGCTGGCACCTGACGCTACGGCCGGAGCCGAGATAATAAGCGGCGTACGAGCTTCGTCAATCAGGATAGAGTCAACTTCGTCGACGATAGCATAGTGCAATTCGCGCTGGCGCAGCTGATCGACTTCGCGCACCATATTGTCGCGCAAGTAGTCAAAGCCGAATTCATTATTGGTGCCATAGGTAATATCGGCCCGGTAAGCCTCTTGGCGGGTAGCGGGTCGAAGGTGGCGGAAACGCTCGTCAGCGTGGTCCTTATTAGTAAAATCCGTATCATATATATACGACTGGTCAGGAATAATAACACCTGTGCTCAACCCCAGAAAATCATAAACCTGCGCCATCCAGCCGGCATCACGCTGAGCCAGATAATCATTTACGGTCACTACGTGCACGCCCTTGCCAGTCAACGCGTTCAGATAAACAGCCAGCGTCGCGACCAACGTCTTGCCTTCACCGGTTTTCATCTCGGCAACGTTACCCTCGTGCAACACCATGCCGCCAATCAGCTGCACGTCAAAGTGCCGCTGGCCAAGCACGCGGCGGGCGGCCTCACGCACCAGAGCGAAGGCATCCGGCAGAATAGCGTCCAACGATTCTTTTTCGAGCCGTTTCTTCAGCTCGCCGCTTTGTTTTTTCAGCTGGGCGTCGGTCATTTTTTTGTATTTTGGCTCAAGACCATTAATTACTGCCACCCGTTTTCGCATACGTCGGATAGTTTTAACTTGAGGGTCGCCCAAAATACGTTTTAGAAATTTGTTATTCATACTAAGTAAGGTCTCTCCCGGAAATAAGTTTTTGTCGCTCTTTATTGTACCACCGTAACTGGTAATTTTCATTTATCATTTCACATTTCACAATAATTTTTCATTTAATGCGTAACGGGCTTGCCGGGCCTATCGATGCAAAATGTAAAAATATCTAGCCTCTCGCGTCGGGACGGCGCCGCCGTAGTTTGTTGGTAAGCCGCTGATATAAGCGCGGGTTACCGTGCGTGTCCTTGTATTTTTTGAGCTGGCCCTGCAGCTTGGCCTCAACGATATCAACGGCGGCAAACAGGTTGACGGTTGATTCCTTGGCAGTCAGGGTTTCCTGCGGCAAATACATAATGAACTCCGCGGTGCATTTTTTGTTCTGTTGTTTTTTACTTTCGCTCAGCTTTACCTCTACGCGTACGCTATCGCGAGCCCGGCGCGGAATATAGCGTTCCAGTTTAGCGACTGATTTGGCGGTATATTTCCTGAGTTTTTCGTCGATGTCTGTGTGAACCCCGCTGATTTCGAGTTTTTTGATCATCGCAAACCCCCTTTTTTTAGATATAACTAAATAACTTCACGGCCACCCATAAAACCACGCAGGGCTTCGGGCACGCGCAGATTGCCCTCATCTGTCTGGTAGTGTTCAATGATCGCGATCAAAGCCCGCGCAAAAGACACGGCCGTACCATTGAGCGTATGGACAAATTCAACCCGTCCGTCAGCACGCCGCGCCCGGATGTTGAGATTACGCGCCTGAAAGTCCGTGCAATTACTGCAGCTAGTCAGTTCGCGGTAAGCGCCATCCGCCTTGGACCAATACTCAAGGTCGTATTTTTTGGCGGCTGGCGCGCCCAAATCGCCAGAAGCAATGTTTATGACACGATACGGAATATTAAGCGATTGCCACAACTCTTCTTCTATACCGCGCAGGCGTTCGTGCATTTCTCCACTTTGTTCTGGCAGCGTGAAAGCGTACATCTCAAGCTTGTTAAACTGGTGCACGCGGAATAATCCGCGAGTGTGCTTGCCGGCCGCGCCAGCTTCGCGGCGGTAGCATGGGCTGTACCCGGCGTACAGCAGCGGCAACTGGCTTTCCTCTAAAATTTCATCGGCATGGTACCCGGTCAGTGGTATTTCAGCCGTGGCAATCAATGATAAGTCCTCGTCTTCTACGGAGTATTCGTCGCTTTGTTCGCTGGTCCGCGGCGCGAAGCCCGCGCCGGTCGCCGTCCGGCTATTAGCCAGGTGCGGCACTGTCATGAGAGTAAAGCCCTTTTGGGTTACGAATTGCAGCGCGTACTGCAGGAGCGCGTTTTCAAGCAGCGCTAGATCGCCTTTCAGAAAATAAAACTTTGTACCCGCGACCTTAGCCCCGCGCTCAAAATCCACCCAGTCCTTGCGAGTAGCAAAGTCCAAGTGATCTTCGGCCCCAGTATCCTGCCCGCCAAACTTACCCACCTCCACACTGGCTGTTTCATCACCCACCGGCACATCGTCAAAAGTCAGGTTCGGTACTGATTGGAGCAATGCGCGCCAATCTGACTCTGTTTTCGTAAGATACTCTTCGCGTTCGGCAAGTTCGATCTTGATCTGTTTGCCCTCGTCAATCAGCGCCTGTTCTGGTTGTCCGCCTTTCATTTTGTCGGCATTTTCGTTCCTGCGCTGGCGCAGAGCTTCTACTTGCTGGAGCAGGTCTTTGCGCTCGGCGTCAAGTTCAAGCAATCTGTCAATGTCAACGTCATAACCTTTCTGAGCGGTCTTGGTCTTTACGGTATCCGCATTATCCCGAATGTACTGAATGTCTATCATATCTCTATTATACGACGAATCAGCTACTTTTTGAGGGGCTTCTTGGCCTGTACTGCTTCCAGCGTCAACTTTGCGCGCTTTTTGGCATAGGCGCAGAAGTCGCATTCGCCGCCCATAGCCGCGGTACCCACGGCCGGCATGTCGGCTTGATCCATACATTCTTTCATGTTGAGTAGTGTCGGCTCGATCCATTTGTCGCTGCCAGTGTACGGGATAATCTTGGTGCGGAACTCCACCCGGTCATTAAACCCATCCAGGTCCATCCGCCCGTTGGTGTAGACAAAATAGCCGGTGTCGCTGAC
>CAYWFI010000047.1:0-5319 GCA_964458165.1 uncultured Candidatus Saccharibacteria bacterium | reverse complement strand
TAAAGGGCGATCCGACCACGCTGTTCACGGGCAGTGGTATGCAGCCGATGATCCCGTATCTTTTGGGCGAGCCGCATCCAAAGGGTCAGCGCATTGTCGACAGCCAGACTTGTCTGCGTGCTCAAGACATTGATGATATTGGTGACAATCGCCACACCACTTTCTTTGAAATGCTAGGCAACTGGAGCATGGGCGATTACTTCAAGCAGCAGCAAATTGAGTGGATGTTTGAGTTTTTGTCTGAGGTGGTGGGGCTCGATATGAACCGGGTGTACATCACGTGTTACATTGGCGACGAACGTTATAATATTCCTAAAGACACCGAGGCAGCTGCTGTCTGGAAGCGACTGTATGAATCAAAGGGCATGACCAGCAGCGAGGCCGAGATTGGCAGCGAGGAAAACGGGTATGCTCGTGGTATCAAAGACGGCGAACGTATCTTTTATTATGACGGCAGCAAGAACTGGTGGAGCCGCAGTGGCGCGCCAGAAAACACGCCAATTGGTGATCCGTGTGGTCCCGACAGTGAGATGTTCTATGACTTTGGAACGCCGCATAACCCGGAATTCGGCGAGCATTGCCACCCCAACTGTGACTGCGGGCGGTTTATGGAAATCGGCAACAATGTCTTTATGGCTTACAAAAAGGTCAGTGAGGGCGAGTTTGTACCACTTGATAAACCAAATATAGACCACGGCTCGGGCCTGGAGCGCATCGCAGCTGCCAAGCTTGGCGACCCGGATGTCTTTAAGATCAGCTTGATGTGGCCGATTATCGCTCAGCTAGAAACGCTTAGTCACAAAACGTACGACAGCCACACCACCAGTATGCGCGTGATTGCCGACCACCTGAGGGCGGCAACCTTTTTAGCAGTTGACGGGTGCGTGCCGAGCAATAAGGAGCAAGGTTATGTGATGCGTCGGCTGATTCGCCGGGCCATTCGCTACAGTTTTGATCTGGGTATCGAACAGAACTTTCTTGAACAAGTGGTTCCTGTTATTGCGGGGCTGTATATTGATGATTTTCCAGAGGTGGCAGAAAAGCGCGAGGAAATTATTGCCGTGCTTATTAAGGAAGAAAAAGCCTTCCGTCAAACGCTTCGTAAAGGCATAAAAGAACTCGAAAAACTAAAAGACAATGGTTTGACTGGGAATGAGTTATTTATGCTCTACGACACCTATGGATTCCCGGTCGAGCTGAGTATTGAGGAAGCATATAAGCAGGGGATAGAAGTGCCAGAAAATTGGCGTGAACAGTTTGATGCCAAGATGGCAGAACAGCGTGCCCGCAGTCAAACGGCCGCCAAGGGTACGTTTAAGGGCGGCCTGGGTGGCCAGACGCTACAACACAAGAAATACCACACTGCCACCCACCTGATGTACCAGGCGCTACGTGATGTGCTGGGCGACCATGTTATCCAGCGCGGCAGCAACATTACCGAGGAACGCCTGCGTTTTGACTTTAGCCACCCAGAAAAAGTCAGCCGCGAACAGTTGGACCAGGTGGAAGAAATCGTTAACCGTGAAATTGCCAAGGATCTTCAGGTCAGCTGGGCCGAATACCCGACCGAAGAAGCCACCGGACCTTTGGGCGCGCTCGGCCAGTTTGGTGACAGATACGGCGATACGGTCAAGGTGTATAAGATGATTGCCGATGGCGCTGACAAACCTTACAGCTTCGAAATCTGCGGCGGCCCGCACGTCGACCACACTCTGCAGCTGTTTGAAGATGGCAAAAAATTCAAAATCACCAAAGAAGAAGCTTCCAGCTCTGGCGTAAGACGCGTCAAAGCTGTCCTTCAGTAGGGATTAGGTGGCAGTATTGTAATAACCTGGGCTCTCTTGAAAACAAGTGTGATAAAAAGCACAGAAAAACCACTAGCATTTCTATCTCGAGAGGCGTACCCTAGAACATAAGAGGTTAATTCTCGCGTAAAAACTAAAAAGAAAGCGATCGCTATGTACAGTAGGTCTCTGGGTTCAGAATCAAGCGTTATACGATTTGATGCTGGCGAGAAGCACGACATAGGAAAAGTCGCGGCTGGTTTAAGTATTGTTTGCCGTGCTCACGCTGAGGTTGAACGCGCCGAACCCGCAGTGGCCATCAGAGGGAGCGAGGTAATAGTACCCGTAGTGCCTGGCTTGCTGCCGGAGCGTGCCTTGGTCGTGGCCCAGGGTATACTTGCTTCGCGTGATATTGGCTTATCGGATGATGAAGTACAAAGCGCAGACAGACGGCCAGATATATACGACGACGGACTGCCATTTGTTTTTGGTAGTCACGTAGTAACGTAATCACTCTCTCTCTTGTGCTAAAATAGGGCATATGCTTAAGAAGTTTAAGCGTCCCTCTTTAGGGCGTTCCAGCAAGTCTGAGCCGCAGCAGCCTGATTATATTATTGGGCTGGATGTTGGTACTGAAAACGTCAAAGCGCTGCTAGGCCAGGTTAAGGGTGAGAAAATTGAAATTATAGGTGTTGGGCGGGCGCATCAGCATTTGGCTGATATGCAAGCTGGCGCCATTGCCGACATTGCTTCCGTGGTCAACAATTGTGACGAAGCTCTGTCTCAGGCTGAAAAAATGGCTGGCGTGTCGGTGCGTGGGGCTGTTATCGGTATTGCCGGTGAACTCGTCAAAGGTACTACGACCACTGTTAAGTTCACGCGTCGTGAACCAAGCAAACCGCTGGATATGCCTGAAGTAGAACGGATTATTAGTATTGTACAATCCCGGGCGCTCGAAAAGGCCAAGGCTCAACTTGCCTGGGAGCTGGGCGGCAAAGATGTTGAAATCCGGCTCGTCAATAGCGCCCTGGTTAGTATTACAATAGACGGCTACGAAGTCAGCAGCCCCTTAGGGTTCCAGGGGCGCGATGTGCTGATACAACTGTATACGGCCTTTGCGCCGTTAATCCACATCGGTGCCCTGGAACGCACGGCATCAGAGCTCGAACTCGAATTGTTGGCCGTAGCAGCCGAGCCCTTTGCAGTGGCACGCAGTGTTATTGGCAACGATCCGAACGCAAGTATGAGCGCTATTCTGATGGATATCGGCGGCGGCACGACCGACATAGCCGTATTGAACGAAGGGGGTGTACAGGGCACCAAAATGTTTGGTATCGGCGGCCGGGCTTTCACTAAATCAATAGAACGTGACCTGTCAACTGATTTTGCCCAGGCTGAGATTCTTAAACTGGCAGTAGAGTCTAATAAGGTACCACAACACAAAAAAGAACAGATTAAGGATGCATTAAAAAAGACGTTAGATGTCTGGATAGGCGGCGTTGAGTTGGCATTGGGCGAGTTTACCAAACTTGACCACCTGCCGCACAGAATCCTGCTCTGCGGTGGCGGCTCCAGTTTGGAAATGCTTGTGGATGAGCTGTCCGAAAGCGACTGGTACAAAGCTCTGCCGTTTACCCGCAAGCCGGTGGTCGAACACATCGAACCGGAACAGGTGGCGGATATCATTGACAAAACCGACGCCGCAAGCGACCATACATACATAACCGCGATGGGGTTGCTACGGGTAGGTCTAGATACGCTTAACCAGCAGAATCCCAATCATAAGTCAGGTTCCATCAAAGAACGGATTAATAGATTACTGAGCGTATAAATGGCAACCAAGAAGAATACCAAGAATAATAAAGAGACGATTTATATTGATGTCGACGACGAAATAACAGCCGTCATAGACAAAGTCAAAGCTTCTGAGGGCAAAATTGTCGCTTTAGTATTGCCAAAACGCGCGCCTGTGTTACAAAGCGTGGTTAATATGAAGCTACTCAAAAAAGCCGCCACCTCTACCAAGAAAAACATTGTACTTATCACCTCTGAAAAAGGTCTATTGCCACTGGCCGGTGTAGCCGGGCTGCATGTAGCCAAAAGCCCGCAGAGTAAACCGGCCATCCCGCCGCCGCCTGTTCGTCCCGGTGATAGCGATGAAGAGCCGGATGAGGTGCACGACGACGAAGACCCACAGCTTGATAAGGCTGCGTCTATAGGCGTTCTGGCAGCCGCTGCCGCGGCGCAAGATGACGATACCGAAACTATAGAACTAGACAACATGGCGATAGACGTTCCGGCTGGCAGTGCTGGACCTAGCAAAGCAGCCAAACCCAAGAAAGCTAAAAACCTGAAGGTACCGAATTTTGAGCGCTTTCGTCTGCTATTTATACTCGGCGGGCTGGCGCTGGTACTGCTTGCTATTGGCTGGTATTTTGCAGTGGTAGTAATGCCCAGAGCCATGGTGACGATTACGACAAATACTACTTCAGCCGTAAGTTCATTTGATTTTACGGCCGCAACTACGCAAGAAGAGCTAGATACCGAAGCCAAAAGAATACCGGCTGTACAAAAATCCTTACAAAAAACCGATAGCGAAAAGGTTAACGCGACTGGCAAAAAAGACCTCGGCACCAAGGCCGAGGGCACCATGACACTCAAAAATTGCAGCAATAGCGATGATCCTATAACTATTTCATCCGGTACGCGCTTTAGCTCGGGCGAGTTTGGTTTTGTTAGTACCGAGGCAGTATCTTTGCCGTCCAGTTCATTTTCGGGCGGCGGTAGTTGCACGACGCCAACTCGTACGGTTGACGTTGTAGCTGAGCGGGCCGGCGATACCTACAATCTTAGCGCGCGTACCTATACCTCGGGCATTACTGGAGTGCAAGCGAGCGGGTCGGCAATGCAAGGGGGTACCAGCAGAGTCGTCACGGTTGTTAGTCAAAAGGATATTGATGATGCTGTTAGCGCCGTTCGCTCCCGCCAGGACGCGCAAGTTAGTGATGAACTTAAAGCTCAGTTTGATGCCGAAGAACTATTTGCCCTGGCCGAAACTTTGCGAACAGGCGAACCGAAGGTAACCTCTACGCCAGCGCTGGATGCTGAAGCAACAGAGGCAACCATATCAGTGGAGACTTCTTATCAGATGCTTGGTATAAAGCGCGAGGATCTAAGCCAGGTTATTAAAAGTGATGTTGAAGACGATGAATCTCTGCGCGGCCAGGCAATCACCAATGACGGCATAGACGCCGCCATTATGCGGCTGAATAATCAGCCGAACGAGAACGAGGCTTCGATTAGCTTCCGCACATCAGTGACGGCCGGTCCAGAGATAGACGAGGATTTCATTAAGGAATCTATTCGCGGCAAACGCCGAGGAGAGGCGGAGGCGTTCATCAATGGCCAGCCCGGCGTCGAGGAAGCTATTGTCGACTACAGCCCATTCTGGGTATACTCAACACCGAAAGCTGCCGGCAAAATAACCATTACAATAGAAAAAGTTGAGAACCAGTCAAGTAACAATGAGTAAGTA
>CAYWFI010000046.1:0-5407 GCA_964458165.1 uncultured Candidatus Saccharibacteria bacterium | reverse complement strand
GATGGCCAAGGTTCTCAAAGAGAACGACCGCGGGAGCTATACCTCGCCGGCCAAACTGTACCCGCACCAGTGGCTCTGGGATAGCGCTTTTGTAGCCATCGGGTTGCGACATCTTGACGCGGAGCGGGCAGCCGAGGAGGTAGCCACCCTAATCCGCGGCCAGTGGGCTAACGGCATGATTCCTAATATGATATTTGCAGACGGCCGGCAGTACCGGTTCGAGCGTGACGCCTGGCGTAGTTGGTTGAGCCCGTTCGCGCCCGATAATGTTGCTACCAGCGGCATCACTCAACCTCCGATGATAGCCGATGCCGTCATAAAGATCGGTGATAAGCTACCAAAGGATAAACGCCTGGATTTTTACCGTTTCATGTACGAGCCGCTTACGCAATACCACGAATGGATTTATGCCGACCGCGACCCGCACAATGAGGGTTTGGCTCTACTTGTCCACCCGTATGAGGTCGGCCTGGATAATACGCCGCCGTGGGTTCACCAGCTCTACGAACACAGCCGGCCATGGTGGATCGCACTCATCGAGAAGCTGCACCTGCAAAAGGTTATCAACTGGCTGCGCCGCGATACCCGGCGTGTTAATCCGGGCCAGCGGATCAGCAGCCTGGAGGCGTTGTTGTTATGGGACGTAGTACGCCGACTGCGCCGCAAGCGCTATGATATCGATAAAATACTGCATCGTTCCCTGTTCTGCACCCAGGACATTACATTCAATAGTATTTTGGTGCGCAACAATACCCAGTTACAAACGATTGCTGCGGCGCTGCGGCGCAAGCTGCCCGACGACCTGCTAGCCAAAATGAAGTATTCCGAACAAGCGCTAGAAAAGTTATATGACGAACCGAGCAGCCAATATTATTCGCGCGATTTTATCACTCACAAGCTCATCATCGAGCCAACCATCGGCACCTTTATGCCCCTGTATGCCGGTACAGTCACCCAAAAACGAGCCGGCGAGCTGGTAGCGCTGCTTAAAAACCACCGCAGTTACTGGCTGCACCATCCGGTACCGAGCGTACCGCTGGACTCGTCGTTTTTTGATTCGGATAGGTATTGGCAAGGACCGTCCTGGGTCAATACTAACTGGCTCATTATTGACGGCTTGGAGCGTTATGGGTTCAAAGCAGAGGCCAAGGAACTGCGGGAACGCACACTGGCGATGGTGGCGAATTCCGGCCCGTATGAATATTTTGACCCGATAGACGGCCGGGGTTTGGGCGCGGCAGACTTTGCCTGGACGGCAGCCTTGACTGTTGATTTATTGCATCAATAGTGCCATAATAATGTCAATATGAAGCTACCCGAACTACTCCCTTTTGAGGTTATTACCGAACAACAGTATTTGACAAACCTGGAGCGGCGTTTGCAGCGACAGGAGCTGGCGGTTCATACAGTCGGACGGATGGCGATGAAAGTTCTAGGGCGTAATGATGCACCTACAGACTATATCAGAGGGGACGTATACTTTACGGCAATACGCACTTGGGATGACACGATTGTTAGCATAGAAGCTGTCGCCTCGACTGGCAAAAAAATGCCAGCTCTTGGTGTTAACGAGAATAATTTTATTATCACGCCAAACGAACGTAGAGAGATCGGCTATTTTTTGGCCGCTCCAGACGAAGCTTTTGACGCGCAACTACGCCAGCTTACAAAAGAAAGCCCGTACTCTAGTCTTCACTAGCGGGCTTGTCGAGCAGTAACGGCTCCAGCACGGATTCGCTGCCGGCGATTTTGACAATGTCTTTGTCTATGCGGCCCAGCTCTTTGCTGGCGCTATTATAATGACCAACGGTGGCGCCAAGGCTGTTGCCAACTTTTTTGAAGTAACCATCATAATTGACGAGGTGCTTGGTCAGCTGCTCGACATTACTGCGGATAACTTCGGTGTCTTTTTGAATTTCCAGACTGCGCAGTCCCTGCACAATCACCTGTAGCATGGCGCTGAGCGTACTGGGACCAACGATAGTCACATGCTTATCAACGGCCGCGTACTGCATCAGATCGCGGCCATTAACACCGCCCGCGCCGACCTTGTTGGCCAATAAATCGTAATAAATCGCCTCTGACGGGATAAACATCAGGGCTTGTTCTAGCGTGCCTTTTTTGGGCTGGATGTACTTGGACGTTTCGTCGATGCGCTTTTTTAGATCCTCTTTGAACTGCTTTTCCAGCGCGGTGCGGGCATCGCCTTTGGCATCCAGCAGGCGGTTATAGTTTTCTAGACTAAATTTGCTGTCTATGGGCAGGACTTTGCCGTCTAGCTTAATAACCGCGTCCACTACAAGCCCCTCGGCCAGCTTATATTGCAGTTGGTAACTGCCGGGTGGCAGCAAG
Organism: uncultured Candidatus Saccharibacteria bacterium; assembly: GCA_964458165.1. Lineage (GTDB taxonomy): Bacteria > Patescibacteriota > Saccharimonadia > Saccharimonadales > JACDBH01 > CAYWFI01. The sequence goes on along the minus strand of CAYWFI010000046.1, from coordinate 3,055 downwards.
TTTTGCAGAATCTGGTCCAGATAGAACTCGCCCAAGACACCACGTTGCTTGGGGTTCTGCAGCACGTTTTGCAGCTGTTTTAGTTCATCAGCTACATCCACGACTCGCTTGTTGGTGTCGTCTAGCTTGGTCAGACGCTCCGTCACGTCCTTGATCAACTGAGCGCTAGCCGCCAGCTGCTTACTCATGCTCTCCTGGTTCTTATCCAGCCGGGTAGTCAGATGCCCCTGCAGGCCCTCACGCAGGGCCAGCATTTGTTCATTGATGGTGGTCAGGTCGGCTTTTAACATTAAGTTACTCTCGCTATCGGCCGGTTTTTGGGAATTTTTGACCAGCAGTGCCACTAGCACTAAACAAACAACCCCTAAAATTATCACCGCGATAAGCATAGCCTTATTTTAACAGACTATTCGTCGTGAGTATGTTCTTCAGTATAGCTATGGCCTGCCTCATCATGGTCATGGTCGCTGTCTATATATTTATGCGCGACGTTAACGGTCAGGCCCACGACCAGCACACCCAGTACCAGCAATGTCGTCTGCCAATCAAATAGTTTGCGCTGCTTGCTTTTGGAAGCATGCTGGTGGATAGACGGGATAATGTCGCTAAGGGCAATGTAGAGCAAGAAGCCGGCGCTCAGTCCCAGCAAAAGGTCGGTCGGTAAGGCGCTGGAACTGCCAATAGCAAAGGTAATGACAGCGGCCACAGTGGTAGCCAGCGAGCTAATGATATTAACCAGCAAAACCTTGCGGCGGCCCATCCCCTTGGCAAGCAGCAAGCCAAAATCGCCGATTTCCTGCGGGATTTCGTGGGCCGCAACGGCAATCGTCGTTACTACACCAGTAGCCGGACTAACCAAGAATGCAGCAGCAATAGCCACGCCGTCCAAGGCATTGTGCATCGTATCACCGGCGATAATCAGCGGTTTGGTAGAGGCATCGTCTTCGTCATCGTGGTGGTGATGAAACCAACGCAAGGTCCGTTCAGCAAAAAAGAATAACAATATGCCAACAAGCGCCGCCAATAACACTGTCTCTGCCGTGCCGTATTCTAACCCGTCTTTCAGTAGGTCTAAGAAAACCGCGGCCAAAAGCGCCCCGGCAGCAAACGGCGTGGCATACTGGGCAAGCGCCTTGGCCGTATCTTTGCGGCTCAACAGCAGTACACCGCCGACCAGCGAAAATAATCCGCCGACTAAGGTTAATCCGATAAGTTGTAGATATTCTGTCATGTTAATTGTCCTGTTAAAAATTCTATCTGTACGGGTATTAGGATAATCGCACTGTGTTTATTTTTGCAAATTTGTCGCAATTTGTGATAAAATTGCTATCATTATGCAGGAAAAACTGGCCGAAACACTAAAGGAGCACGGCTACAGCCTGACCAAGCCCCGCCAAGCGGTCTTTGGCGCTTTGCAGGCAGGTATACCACGCTCAATGCGTGAGCTCACGCTAGACCTTGCCAGTGTCATAGACCGAGCCAGCATCTATCGTACCGTAGCGCTGTTTGAGAGTTTAGGTATCGTTGTGCGCGTGCAACAGGGGTGGAAATACAAGATTGAACTGAGTGATATATTTTCTCCGCACCACCACCATATAACTTGTGTTGTGTGTCACAAGTCAGTAAATTTTCACGAATCAGAAACGTTCGAGACGCTTATAAACACCATTGCCACCGAGAGCGGTTTTGTACCGCGCAGCCATAGTTTGGAAATTTTCGGCCTCTGCCCTGAGTGCAGTCAGTCCACCAAGTCGGCATAATCTGCCCTGAGCGTCTGCATGGTCTGCTCAAACGCCGTGGTCGCAATACGCAAGGCCTGGTTGCGAGTTTCTATTTCCGTCTGGACTGCCCGGCGGAAGTCCGGGCGGTTTCTAAGCGTTTCGCCGTAGGATAACCGTGCCTCGCGCAGCGAGGTTATCAGGCTATCTCTTATTTGCGCGCGGTCGCCGTGGGCAGTACTGCAGCCTGCGCGCGCCTGATCCATTGCCGAGGCGGCCGCATCCTTAAAACTCGCGCTGGCGGATTTGATTGATTGTTCTCTTTCGGCCAGCAAGCTGTCAACACTGGCACGGAAACTAGTTCGGGTATCGTCGTAAGCCTGGCGGCGGGCGGCAATAGCGTCGTCAACCGCTGCCGTGTACTGTCGGGCACGTTCCGTAAGCTCTTCAGATGGCTGCCTTTTTATTAGCAACTGGTAAGATTCACTTCTAGATAGGTCTGCCCTGGCCCGCGAGGTTGCCAGTTTCTCGTCCCAAGCCGCCCGCCGGTGCGATCGGTTATCTGACTGGGAGTTAAGAGCAGTTTCGTAGGTCTGCAACCTGGTGTTAAAAGTTTCTGTTACGGTGTTTGTACGCTCAAGTTGCTGCGAACAAATCAGCTCCAGGCGCTCCGATACACTCTGGGCCGCCGCTTCATCTGCTGGCAATAGGACGCTGCCCAAGAACAGGCTGACAAATATTAACAGGGTTCTAGTAGCTTGTCTCATCATATACTCCCCCGATATTATCCGCCGCCGCGTCGGCGCTGGCGGCCTCTAGTTCTTGCTGGTCGTAGTCTTTGTCAATTTCAAGCTCGCTCGCGCTATCTTCTTCGGCCAAACGGTTTACCTCGTCTAGCGAACCTTGTAACTCACGCTGGGCTGGCAACTGGCCGGATGTATCGGCCTGCTGGTTGTCGCTCCTTATAACCATCACAGACCAAATCAGGAACAAAACCAAAGCAGCCGCCGCGACAATCAGCACATATTCAATTGGCCGCCGAACAACACCATTGTTACTACGCCTGCTCAATACATTCCCCTTATGCCTACATTGTAGCAAATCACAGCTCTGCATTTGAGTGCAGTCCGGGATGAAAACCGAGCACCGGAGCGGAAATCTATTCTACATACGGTGAGCACCAGAGTCGCAGGTTTTCGCCCGGAACGTGCCAAATACAGAGTTGTGAAAACAAAAAAGGACCGTTTGACGGGTCCTTTTTTGTCGCTCACTCCTTGGGCTGCAAGCAGCTTGCGAAGATTGCTGGCCACCTCACGATGGTTACTCTCATCCTACGC
>CAYWFI010000045.1:0-5694 GCA_964458165.1 uncultured Candidatus Saccharibacteria bacterium | reverse complement strand
CTCGCGGCCGACCACCGGGTCGAGCTTACCCTGGCGGGCTTGGGCTGTCATGTCAGTGCCATATGTATCAAGCGCGGTTTTGCCGCGGGGGCGCTTGGTGCGGCGGCGGCTGGCAGGCCCGGCCGCGCTGTTGTCTTCGTATTGTTGACGATTCAAGAATTGCTCTAGCTCGCCGGTCAGCGTATCGATGTTGACACTCATATCACGCAGCAACGTGGTGGCACGAGCGTTCTTTTGGCTTAGGATGCTATAGAGAATGTGTTCGGTACCGCAGAACTCCTGGGAAAACTCCTGGGCTAGTTCGTAGGCCATTTTTAGCGTTAGCTTGGCTGTTTCGGATAGACCCTTGGCGCCCATATTGATAACGACGCTTTTCGGCGTTAAGTTCAGCGCTACTCGGGCACGCTCCAGTGTAACCCCAGCGCCCTCCAGCATCTTGGCTCCCATCGAACTGTCTTGGGCCAGTACTCCCAATAGCAAATGTTCCGTTCCAATGTACGGACTGTTAAAGCTACGCGCGATAGCGTCAGCATGTTTGAGGCTCTGCAGCGCGTTGTCAGTTAGATGATTCAAAAATTCTTGGAAATCTGGAGATTGAGGCATCATAGATTGGACCCACTCTTTCTATAGTGATTGTTTTAAATAAATCACTACATCCAGTATAGCACTTAGCACTCTGGGGTCAAGAGTGCTAGTTATCTCTCTTCTTTTGCCATTCGTAGCCCGCAAGAAGTGCAATGGCGAGTACCGCCGCGGCAGCTGTTTTTGCGTGCCGGTGATATACAGGTTCTGATTCAAGCGCCTGTATGTCAGGTGACAATGACCCTGGTTCGCCTAGCGATATACCTGTATCAACCAGTCTGAGTGGCCGCGCGAAATTAGGTGCTGGATCAAACGGTCGTTTGTCCCGTGGTATCATTTTTACTCCCCATGTTCCTCGATAGCTTCGAGCAGGCTGCTCTCCAGCTGGTCTTTGCGTTTTAGCTTCTGAACAGGCTTAGCGGATTCAACCACCGCTTCTGGGGCTGGTTCGGCAATCTTATCGGCTACGATGTCGATATCGTAACCAGTCAGCTTGCTGGCCAGACGGACGTTTTGTCCGCTTTTGCCGATGGCAATACTTAGCTGGTCTTCGTCCACCGCGACAATGGCTTTCTTGGTGTTTTCGTCTATTGATACTTTGTTCACTTTCGTGGGGCTAAGAGCATTGTTGATGAAAGTTTTAAGGTCTTCGTCCCATACGACGATATCGATTTTCTCTTGCTCGCCAACCTCGCTCATGACCGCGTTGACGCGGGTGCCATGGCCGCCCACAAAGGTACCGACCGGGTCGACACCCTGAACCGAGCTGGCAACGGCGATTTTGGAACGTACACCCGCTTCGCGGGCGATGGCTTTAATTGATACCGCGCCGCCATCCATCTCTGGCACCTCTGCCCTGAACAACCACTCAATAAATTCCGTACAACCGCGGCTGACAACCAACTGCGGGCCGCGGAAGCCGCGTTCAACGTCTTTTAGATATACCTTCAGGCGCTGGCCAGGATAGTAACGCTCGTTTTGAATCTGCTCGCTGCGTGGCATGATAGCAGCGGCCTTACCCAGTTCCATGCGGACAATGTTGCCCTCTACCCGGGCGACGATACCATTGATGACGGTGCCGATTTTGTCCTCGAACTCGGCCATGACAATTTCACGCTCGGCTTCACGCAGACGCTGCAGTATAACTTGTTTGGCAGTTTGGGCGGCGACACGGCCAAAAGACTCAACCTTCTGATGAATCTCAATAACATCGCCGGCTTTCGCGTTCTTTTTCATAACACCGGCGTCTTTTAGGCTGATCTCCAGAAATTCGTCTTCGACTTTGTCGACAACGGTTTTACTGATATAAGCGTCGACTTCGCCAGTATTGAGGTTCATGGTGACGCGCACTTCTTGTTCGCGGTCGCCGTAGTCGCGGCGGTAAGCAGCAGCAAGCGCCTGCTCTACGACATCCTGCACTACTTCTTCTGACAGGTTCTTTTCTTCGGCGATTACCTTGATGGCCGCGCCGAGCTGTTTTAGGTCAAAATCCATGGGTCGTTTCACTCCAATTTACATTTAGCATTTTTCATTTTTCAATGAAGACATGTCTCCTAGCCGTCTTTTATTGAAAAACCCGACCATCTGGCCGGGCAACGTGTCCCTATAATAGCTTATCCGCTCCGAAAAGTAAATCGCTATTAAAAAACCGGCCCCACCCGGCCGGTCTTTCCTAAATACTGGTAGCAGCTAGCGTACCAACTGCCGCGACTCGCGGTCCTTTTGCCATCCGAACATTTTTTGATCCTTTTTTGTTTTTGCTTTGGTGTTTAGAAGTATAGCACAAGCAGTATGGGCTGATACAATAGGAAAATGAAGAAAAATGTGACGAGACTGTACGGGACGTTCGCGCCCAAAAATTACGAGCTGCGACTAGAGCTAGACCCTGAGACCAGGAAATTCAAAGGTACCGTGACTATACACGGCCGCAAAACCGGCCGGCCGAGCCGGCGCTTGGCCTTTCATCAAAAAGACCTGAGCATTACTGACGCTAAAGTTACGAAACATGACCGTTCAGGCGATAGCGAGATAAAGCTCGATAGAGTAAATACCCACAAGCGCTTCGACGAGCTCCGCCTGCACTCGCCCTCGCTTCTGTATCCGGGCGATTACACCGTCGTAATTGAGTACGAGGGCAAAATCACCGACCCGATGAACGGCCTCTACCCCTGCCACTTCACGCATGAGGGCAAAGAAAAGAAACTTCTCGCCACACAGTTTGAAAGCCACCATGCCCGTGAAGTATTCCCATGTATCGACGAGCCAGAGGCAAAGGCAACCTTTGACTTAACATTAATTACACCAGACGACAGCAGCACCGTTATCGCCAACACACCGGTCAAAAAGCAAGAAACTAGAAATCAGAAACTAGAAACTGCGTTTGAGACCACGCCGATTATGAGTACCTACCTGCTGGCGTTCGTGTACGGCGAGGTTGGCTACAAAGAGGCCAAGACCAAACGCGGCACGCTGGTACGCGCCTATGCGACCCCTGATAATGTTAAACATACCGGCTTCGCGCTTGATACGGCCGTTAAGATTCTGGAATTCTACGAGGACTATTTTGGTATCGCCTACCCGCTGGAAAAATGCGATATGATCGCCCTGCCGGACTTTGCCAGCGGAGCTATGGAGAACTGGGGGCTGATCACTTACCGTGAGCAAGTAATGCTGGTCGACCCGAAGAATACCAGCTTGTCGACCAAGCAATACGTCGCCATGGTGGTGGCGCATGAACTGGCACACCAGTGGTTTGGCAACTTGGTTACGATGCGCTGGTGGACGGATTTGTGGTTGAACGAAGGCTTTGCCTCCTGGATTGAGTACTTGGCCGTAGACAAGCTGTTCCCGGACTGGCAAATGTGGACGCAGTTTATCGCTAACGAGCAGCAGTCCGCGCTCCGCTTAGACGCGCTGGACAACACCCATCCCATAGAGGTGCCTATCAACCATCCGGACGAAATTCGCAGCATCTTTGACGCCATTAGCTATAACAAGGGCGCTAGTGTTATCCATATGCTGCATGGCTACTTGGGAGCGGACGATTTCCGCGAGGGTTTGCGCCACTACCTGAAAGAACACGCGTACAAAAACACTTCTACGAACGACCTATGGACAGCGCTGGAAAAGGCCAGCGGTAAGCCGGTTAAGCAGTTTATGCATGCCTGGACAAGCCTGCCCGGGTTCCCGGTTGTCACCGTAGCCAAGGAGCAAATCACTCAAGAGCGGTTCTATATGCAAAAACCCGCCAAAATCAGCACTAAAACCTGGCCGATACCCCTTTTAAGCCACGTAGAAGGCTTAGAACGGCTTGACACCCCCTCTATAGGTAGTGATACAGGCCCAATTTCAAAACTTAACAGGGGTCAGAGTGGATTCTACCGCACCCTATACGCGCCAGAGATTTTGGACGCGCTAACTGATGATATTTCTGAATACGAACCGCTTGACAGGCTTGGCCTGCTGGCCGACGCCTTTGACACCGCCAAAGCCGGCTACGGCTCGGCGGTCGAGGCTGTAAAATTACTTGAGAAATACAAAGATGAAGACAATGCCGCAGTTTGGGACATCATAGCCGGCAATATCGGCGAGTTACGGCGCATCATGGATGATGATGAACTGCGTGAAGCTATCAAGCCGCTTATCATCGAGCTGACAGCCAAGCAGAGAGAGCGGCTGGGGCTAACCGAGAAAAAGACCGACAACCACTTTGACAAACTTCTCCGCCCGACAATACTGGGACTGGCAGCCAGCGCCGATGAACCGGCAGTGCTCAAGTGGTGCCTAGATAGTTTCAAAAGCGCTAAGTCGCCCGAGGACATCCATGCCGACCTGCGGAGCGTCGTGTTTAATACCACCGCCCGTCACGGCGATACCCGGCACTTTGACAAACTCCTGGCCTGGCATAGCGCGGCCGATAACAGCGAGGAGCGCGTCACCCTAGCTGCCGCCCTCACTGGCTTTGAGCAACCAGAGCTTATTAAAAAAGCCTTGGCGCTCATCCCCACCAAAGACGTGCGCCGCCAAGACGCGATGTACTGGGTTGCCTATAGTTTCATGAACCGGTTCGCGAAGGCGGCGACCTGGAGCTGGATGCAGGATAATTGGACCTGGCTGGATAAAGAGCTGGGGTCAGACTTAAGCTTTTTCCGCACGCCCATTTACGCCGGACGGAGTTTCAGCAACCCCGATTTCATCAAAGAATACGACGCGTTTTTCGCGGACAAAGCTACCCCCGCGCTCGAGAGAAGCATCAAACAAGGCCGCGAGATGCTTGCCTGGCAAACCGCCTGGAAAACACGCGATCTTATAAACTTACGCCGATTTCTCGCAAAATAGTGTCGTGCTGATTAGCCACAGAGGGGTGCTCTATGATATCGGCAGCCAGCTCTAGCGCCTGCGCTGGACGTTCCAGACTTATTTCTTCTTCTGTTAACAGACCTTCTCGGCGGCCATTATCGAAGTACACGCTAACGCGAACTCCGCGCAGTGCGACTTCAGCAAAGCTATATACGGCATATTCCTTGCGCAGGCGTGAAGCGGCAATAATAAACAGATTGTCGTTTTCCGCGGCGGCATAAAGCGTACTGAAGGATAGTCTGGCACCAAAACCTCTATTAAAAGTTGTGTACAGGTTTTGTCTGAGCGTAGCATACGACTCCCGCAGATCGATCTGACTGTCCGGTGTACTTGTGATGTGTTTGGGTATTACGCCGGACAACCTGTCTACGCGCGCGGCAAGCAGATCAAGTTCGCTTACACTTGGTTGGTACCATTTTTTTGTGGATTCCATCATTCCCAGCATATACGCAGAAGCATATAATCATCATCCCTTCGAGCGCAAGCTTAAGCGACTTCTCTGATATCGATATGATACGGTTCGTTGCCCAAGACAGATGCGGCCAACAGCGCGTACTCGCCCTGCCAGCCGTAACTTTTCACCCAAGCCTCGGCGGCGCGCTGCATATGGTGTAGTTTTTCATGCGTGATGTAGTCGAACCCATCGCCGGCGTAGGTGTTACGGCGGTATTTTACCTCGACAAAATACATCGTCTTGGCTTTTTGAGCCACGATATCAATCTCGGCGAATTTGGTTTTCCAGTTCAGCTCCAG
>CAYWFI010000044.1:0-6447 GCA_964458165.1 uncultured Candidatus Saccharibacteria bacterium | reverse complement strand
CAAGTATACCTGATATTTGATACTTAATACTTGAGAAGTTGCAGCCGCAGTCCTTAAATATCAGATATCATGTATCAAATATTTCAGATAGTTAATCGTCTGAATTTGCCGCTTCGGCGGCGTTCCAGATTTCTACTTGGCGCTGATGGTGGCGGAATAGCGCCACAAAAGTCAGCCAGATCATAAAAGCGAAGGGTACGGACCACAGGACTACCGAGACTGCTTTCGGGCGATTATCGTGCAGATTACGGGCATAATTGGGATTGGCCGGAAAATAACCGACTCTGATATTCTGCCCTTCGTGGTATTCCAGACCGTCGCTTACGGCCGTACGAACAGACTTGTCTTGCCCGTCATGCGTCTCAAAATCAAAGGTGATAAAGGTGCTGACGGTGCCAGTAGCATCGGTACGGCCGCTGCTGATACCGGTCACTGTCCCGGTGGTTTGTATCAAATTGCCGGGGTTGGCTTTGGCAAACCAGATCAGCGCGCCCAGTAGTACGCAAATAGCCGCGATAAAACACGCTACCGATAGCGTAGAGTGCTTGATCAGCGGATCGTGCTCGATTTGGTCAACCAGGTGTTTATAATACGCCTTTGAAATATTTGTCTTTGGCGCGATTTTGGCGTGCATACCTCTTATGGTACTACACCCTCCGCCCTGAACCCTAGACCCTACTTTTCTCTGCGGGTGCCGTGGACGCGTTTTTCGTGCTGGTCTATGTACCAGAATTTTATCGCGGTGCCTTCAAAGCCGAATTGTTCCCTAAAGGTGCGCTCCATGTGGCGGCGGTAGCTCCAGTGCAGGTACTTGAGCTGAGAGCCGAATATCTTGAAGCTGGGATACGGCATGCCTTCTTCCTGAACCACGTAGCGCAGCTTGGGCTGGCGGTTCTTGAGTCCCGCCGGAGGGTGGCGGTCTGTTGTCTTGTGCAGCCAGTTGTTTAGCTCAGTGGTCTTGACACGGTGTTTGCGCGTGGCGTCTGCCTCTAGTACCAGGTCAAAGATTTTGGCGACGTTGTGGCCGGTGACGCTGCTGGTTACAATCATCGGCGCCCAAGGTACAAATTGGAAATCGTGCTTTATCTGCGGGGTCAGTTTGTCATGGGTGTAGGCATCTTTTTCTTCCAGGCTGTCCCACTTGCTGAGGACAAGTATCAGGCCCTTGTGGGCCTCGCTCACCATGCCGGCGATTTTTTGATCTAACTGGACACTGGGTTCGTTGACGTCAATTAACAGCAGGCAGATGTCGGCTTGTTCGATGGCGGCCAAGGACCGGATAACACTGAACTTCTCTACCCCGCGCTCAATGCGGCCGCTGCGGCGGATACCGGCGGTGTCCATTAGCTCGATTTCGCGCTGCATGTATTTGACGGTAGTGCGGTTGATATCGCGAGTGGTCCCTGCCCGGTCAGCCACAATTGCCTGCTGTTTTTTGGCCAGGGTGTTAAACAACTGCGACTTGCCGACATTGGGACGGCCCAAGATGGCAATGCGGATACGGTCATCGGCTTCGCTGATACTGGCTTGAGGTAGATGTTCGGCAACGTGCTCAAACAGCTCCTCAATACCCCGGCCTTGTGTTACAGAGGTTAGAAATATGTCCTTGATGCCCAATTTGCGGTAATCATCTATAACCGGCTTTTTGACCTGATCGGCCTTGTTAACGGCCAGCACGACTGGTTTGCGGGTTTTGAGCGCCATTTTAGCAACGCGGCGGTCTTCTTCGGTCAAGACGGTGTGGGCTTCTATCATCACGATAATCACATCGGCAGTGTCGGCGGCTTGCATGATTTGTTCCTGGATGGTGAACTCAAAATCGTCCTCGGCGGCCTTAAGCCCGGCCGTATCAACCAGCCAAAAGTCTTTGCCGTCGTAAGTGCCCTTGCCATAGATACTGTCGCGGGTGGTACCGGGTTCGTTCGCTACGATTGCCTCGCGTTCGCGCAGCACGAAGTTAAACAGACTGGATTTGCCTACATTGGCTCGCCCAACAATAGCTATAATTGGCACCGACTTAGCCATCGTGCCTCCCTGCAACCTGGCAGAGCCAGATTGCCTGTATGCACTTTTGGCGCGGCGTTGCGTTGCCTAGCTGCGGTACGTCCTCAACGTATCGAATATACGCCTCCGGGCGTTCCTCGCTGGCGCCTTGCGCCGCATCCAAATGGCTAAGTCGGTGTACTTTGTTTTTACTCATAACGTGACTTAAATAATAACAGAAAACTCACCTTTTTTCAAATCTTCTAGAACATACGAGCCAAAGGCGGTACGATGGAGCGTTTTTACCTTGTAGTCTAAGGTTTCAAAAGTGCGGCGGATCTGGCGGTTCTTGCCCTCGGCAAGGGTTACTTCGTAACGATTGAGGGCTGATGATTGTGGATTGTGGATTTCACGGATTGGAAACCGGCTGGTGTATTCACCGTCGATGTTTACTCCGGTTTTTGTAATCTGATCAAAGTGTTTGCTGGAAAGCGGTCGGTCAATCTTAACTTCGTAAACCTTGGCTTTGCCAAAGCGGGGGTGAGTTAGTTGATTGGCTAGATCACCATCGTTGGTAAGCATCAGCAGGCCGGATGAGTCTTTATCTAGCCGGCCGGCGGGGTTAAGGTGATGATATTTGACCGGCAGCAGATCGTAGATTGTTTTGCTGCCCTGCCCGTTCCGCGAGCAGACATAGCCGGCTGGTTTATTTAACATTAACACCACGCTGTCGGTAGAGGTGCTAACAGCATGTTTATCAAGAGTCACTATGTCTGATTCGATAACAATATCGCCCAGTTTTGCCGGGACGCTGTTAATTTCTACCCTGCCTTCAGCGATAGCCGTATCGGCTGCCCGCCGGCTGAGGCTAGTGTGCTGGGCCAGGAATTTATTAACACGCATACGACTAGGATATAGGAAATAGAAATTAGGAACTAGAAAGAACTTAGTCCAATGCTAGTCACTATTTCCTACAGGGCGATTAGATTCGGGTCTTGCTTGTTTTGGTCTTCTTGGTCTGCGCTGCCCGTTTCAGCGACGGTGCTGGCCGTTCCCTCTGGCGGAGGGGCGACGCCGGCATTACCTATGATTTGAGCAACCTGTTCCTTTTCCTCCTCTTTGGCTAGGAGCGCGTCAAGGTTGGGCTTGGCCATCGGGTCGCCCAAGGGCTGAATGACTTTTTTGCTGGCAATAATGCTGTCCACTGGATGGTCGGCGGGTTCCTGAGGAGCCGTGTCCGTGGTTACTGGCTCTGGAGCGGCAGCGGGTGCGTCTGGTTGAAGCTCTGGTACCGACGTGGCTGCTGGCGGGCCGGCAGGGTCGGGCACGGCATCCGGCAGTTCTAGATCATGTTTTTCGGGTTCCGGGGGTGTCTCTGGCTCTATGGCGTTATTTTTAATAAATTCCTCAATTTGTGACTCAACCTCATGTTGTTCCGTTTCGGTAGTTTGAGCGGAGTCAATTTGCTCCTCGGCGTTAGGCAGGCTTGCCGGTTCGGCAGCGGCGGCAATATCCGCTGGTGCCGCTGGGACAGGCGCGGTATCTTCTGCGGGAGCCTCATCCACTGGAGCCGTAGAGCTATCTGGGCTTGGCGGCTCAACTGGTAAATCGGCCTGAGGCGCTGGCTCTGGCGCCACTGGCTCAGGAGTAGTAGCAGCGGCTTCTGGTTCTTGCTCTACTGGAACAGTTTGTGGCGTTGTGTCAGCGACAGGGTTGGTCTGCTGTACTGTCGTCGCATCTGCGGCTGCCTGGTCATCAGAAACGGCAGTGTCTGTTGGCGGTGCTGTCTGCACGGGCTCTGTAACCGGTGGGTCAGCTTGGGTATCAGTTTGCGAAGCGGGCTCTGCGGGCGGAGCGACAACCGGCGTATCTGCTATGACCGGGCTTGCTGTCTGGATGTCAGCCGTTGGATCTGGAGTTGGCGGCACCGCCGGCAATTCCGCGCCAGTTTCCTGAGCAGAGGCCGTCGGAGCTTCCTGGCCTTCCAGCACTTCGCGAGCCACACGGGCGACATCTTCCAGGGTTACTTGGGATTTTACCAAGTAACGGTCAGCACCGAGCTTGCCAGCGCGTTCTTTATCCTCGGTTTGGGATAGCGCGGTCATCATAATCACTTTGGTATTCTTGGTTTCGGGCGTACCGCGCAAAATGTCAAGCATATCAAAGCCGCTGATTTTTGGCATCATCACGTCAGAGATAATCAGGTCAGGCTTTTCTTTTACAGCCAAAGCCAGCGCTTCTTCGCCGTCGTGAGCGGATACGATCTCGTATCCCTCGGCCAGCAGCCTGGCTTCGTAGATCTCACGTAGGTTGTTGTCGTCCTCGACGAGCATTATCTTTGCCATAGGTATGTTATTCCTTTACTTGCTGCTTATGGTTGCTATTGTACTATAATTTTGTCTCTATGGGCGCAATATTTGGTAGTTGCGTTGCCTCGGCGCGCTGCAAACTGCTAGCCTGCTCGGTGCCAAGACGCGGTAAATTAATGTAAAAAGTACTGCCTTTGCCAACATCGCTATCTACCCAGATGCGGCCATTGTATAGCTCGACGATCTTGCGGCAGATAAACAACCCTAAACCAGTGCCGCCGATGGTGCGGGTAGCGGAGTTATCTACCCGGTAGAATTTTTGGAATAAGTGCGGAACGTCTTCGGCCGGGATGCCGGGGCCGGTGTCTGACACACGGATTTGCACCACGCTAGTGTCACCGGTCAGGCCAATGGTTATCTTGCCGTTTTCAGTATATTTGATTGCGTTATCAAACAGGTTGGTAATAACCTCGCGGATACGATCCTGGTCGACGTGGACGTAGTATAGCGGCTTCACTACGCTAGTAGAGCTGGCATCGATAATACTGTCGGTCGCGCCCAAGATGAACTCAATACCAAGGCCCTTATTCTGAGCAGAAAATTTCAGGCTGTCTGTCAGCATTTCCAGAAACTGACTCATCTCTACCACGGTTGGGTGGTTGGTCAGGCGGCCGTCCTCAGCCTTGGCGCTGGTCAGTAGATCCTGGAATAGTTTACCTAAGTGTTTGGTGCTGTCGTGGGCTTTTTCTAAGAAACTGCGGGCTTTGGCGTCAATTTTCGTGACGTTATCGTTTAGCGCCAGGGCCAGATAACCTTCGATGGCTGCTACGGGCGTACGCATTTCGTGGGATGCCGTACTGATAAAATCTGCTCTCTGGGCTTCCTCTCTGCGTTGTTCCGATACATCTCGGAATACGCCTACTACCCCAAGCACCTCGTTGTCGTTATTAAGTAATGGTGCCACAGTTATGTCAATAGACAGGGCCGTCTTTGATCTGGTAAGCAGATCCGCCGCGTTATCCCGGACAACTGCTTTTTCGCTCAAAGCCCGCGCAAATGGGTCCTGAACAGGCTGATATGGCTCGCCTTTATTATTTTGCAGCGTCAACACGCCCCTGTAATCTATACCGATGGCTTCTTTGGGATCCCACCCGGTAATCAGTCCTGCCGCCGGGTTAAACAGCTGTATGGTTTGTTCGGCATCCAGCAGTACCACGCCGTCCACGATGGTGTTTAGGATAATTTCCGACTTCATTTTCTCGCTGCGTAGCGTGCTGGCCAGAGCGTGAGCCGTACCGCCCTTGACACCGCTTGCGACCGGCTTGCGGCCACGCATCATGACGGTCGCAATCGCACCTATAACAATAATGCTGGCTATGCCGATAACAATCAGACTTATCATAAACTGCTTATGATTATGTCAAACTTAGACTCCATCTCAAACCCCTGCCGCAAAAGAAGAACACCTCAAAAGTTAATTCGTGGTGTTTTTGGTGATCCCGGCGGGATGACGCTTCGATGATATAACTATTCGCTTCGCTGCTAGTTCTGCCATCGGCTAAATTCTGTACAAATCAAAGATTCGACAGAATTAGTACCCGCATCGCGGCTTAAATTCTCTGACGAGAATGACCACATAAAAACCCCAGGCAGAACCTGAGGTTTTTATGTGGTGATCCCGGCGGGATTCGAACCCGCGATCTTCTGGATGAGAACCAGATATCCTAAACCACTAGACGACGGGACCTCGTCGAGGTGCAATGCTTTGCTTGCCAAATTGCCGGCAAAATAAATTTGCCCGTCAATTCTCGCAAACAAACCAAGCTCTATCCTCTTAAAACCGCGAATTCTCTCGCGATTTTGGCCAAACCAGCAACATGGTTTGACCAGGCTATCCTAGCATAACAGGGGTAGATTGTCTACCCCGACAGACGCAACAGGCAGGTGAACATAAAGGAAATTCTTCTTACTATACATTATCCCCTCCGGGCATAATAAAACCCGTTCGGTATAGAACAAGTAAACTTGCTATATACGCTCTCTATCCTTTTATTATACCACACATGTCAATACTTTGTCAAGCATTACCCCTGTTAACTATCTCCTGAATTCTAGAGCTCAAGCTTGTCCAGATAAGCTACCAGTTCTTTGGGGG
>CAYWFI010000043.1:6235-6548 GCA_964458165.1 uncultured Candidatus Saccharibacteria bacterium | reverse complement strand
AGCGCTTCCTTGCCAAGGAAGAGGTCGAGAGTTAGAGTCTCTTCACCCGCACCAAGTAAAAAGCCGAGCAAAGCTCGGCTTTTTACTTGTACAATAACCATATGGCGCGTTGGCCGAGTAGTTAGGCAGCGGTCTGCAAAACCGCGTACACGGGTGCAACTCCCGTACGTGCCTCCAGGTTTTGGTCGTACCAATCGTCCGAACCAATCTGCCAGTTGGCAGATGTTTGGACGATTGAGAGGAGGAGGCTTGGTTTGGTAACAAGATTTGTTGAGCAAATTTATTTTGTCAGCAAATCGGTTATCAAACCTTT
>CAYWFI010000043.1:0-6225 GCA_964458165.1 uncultured Candidatus Saccharibacteria bacterium | reverse complement strand
AGTAACTCTTCTCGCGATCTGCTATAAAGTAATAGTTACCAACCACTCGGGCGAGTGGCGGAATTGGTATACGCGGCGGACTTAAAATCCGCTGGCTGAATAAGCCTTGTGGGTTCAAGTCCCACCTTGCCCACCATAGTAATTTAACGCTATAATATAAGTACAAACGTAAACAGGGGTTTTACCGAACTATGATGTGGTTACTTATTATCGGCGGTGTTGTTGTTTTGCTCGTTATAGTCTTCGCGGCTATGTACAATGGCCTGATCAGGCTCAATATTCGCGCCGACGAAGCCTGGAGCGACATTACTGTTCAGATGAAACGCCGATTAGATCTGATTCCTAATTTGATCGAGACGGTCAAGGGCTACGCCAAACACGAAAAGAGCGTGTTCGAAGAAGTTACCAAAGCCCGCACCGCAATCATGGATGCTAAAGGTCCGGCCGAAACCGGCAAGGCCGAGAATATGCTCGAAGGCGCGCTTAAAAGCATTTTTGCCGTGGCAGAAGCGTATCCGGACCTGAAGGCAAACGAGAACTTCAAAGAGCTGCAAGCAGAGCTGGTCGACACCGAGAACAAGATCCAGGCCTCGCGCCGGTTCTATAACGGTGTAGCCCGTGATTTTAATACTAAGCGCCGTGTATTCCCAACCAACATCTTTGCTGGTATGCTCGGCTTCAATAAGGACCGCGAATTCTTTGATGTCGAAGAGGGCGAGCGCGAAGCCACCAATAAACCAGTCGAAGTCAAATTCTAGTAAACTTTCGCTTCAATGAAAATGGTAAATTGTAAATTGAAAATTGGAGCGTAACGACTGTGTATTCGGATATTGCTGCCAATAAGCGAAAGACAGTGATCATTATGGTGTTATTCGTGGCGCTCATAGTGACCTTGGGCTGGTTGTTTAGCGAAATTTACGGTGGCGGGGCGCCAAGTATTACTATCGGGGTATTGATCGGGGCGCTTATATACACCTTGGTTAGTTACTACTCGTCATCCAAGCTGGCCCTGGCCGTAAACGGCGCCCAGCAGATCGAACAAAAAGATAACCCACGCCTGTACAGAATTGTCGAAAACC
Organism: uncultured Candidatus Saccharibacteria bacterium; assembly: GCA_964458165.1. Classification (GTDB taxonomy): domain Bacteria; phylum Patescibacteriota; class Saccharimonadia; order Saccharimonadales; family JACDBH01; genus CAYWFI01. The sequence goes on along the minus strand of CAYWFI010000043.1, from coordinate 5,146 downwards.
TGGCTATAACCGAGGGAATGCCAATGCCCAAAGTTTACATTATGGATGACCCGGCTCCCAACGCCTTTGCCACTGGTCGCGACCCCAATCACGCGGCGGTATGCGCCACCACTGGTTTGTTGGAACTGCTTGATGATAGCGAGCTGCAGGGGGTTATGGCGCACGAGATGGGCCATGTTAAAAATTACGACATTCGGGTTAATATGATCGCCTTTGCCATGGTAGCGGTTATTGGATTGTTGGCTGATATATTACTACGCATGACTTTTTTTCGCGATCGGGATAGCAACAACAATCAGATCATGCTGCTGCTAGGTATCGCTGCTGCGATATTAGCGCCGCTAGCGGCAATGCTCATACAGCTGGCGGTGTCACGTCAGCGCGAGTATTTGGCCGACGCGACAGGCGCGCTAGCCACACGCTATCCAGAGGGCCTAGCCAGCGCGCTGGAGAAAATCGGCAGCCGCGGCTCAGCGCTTAAAAGCCACCAAAACTCCTCTACCGCTCACATGTTTTTCGCGAACCCACTTAAGGGCAAAAGCATCGCCAGTCTTTTTAGCACCCATCCGCCGATTGAAGACAGAGTTGCACGTTTGCGTAGCAGCGCAACGAAGGCGTAGACAGTATGCCTGGGCAAACAAAAACTAACAAAGCTTCAGCCGCGGCAAAGAATTCCCGTGTTCGCAAGCTGACTATAAAAAATAAAAAAAAGGTTGTTAAGGCAAAAAAACTGCCGAATAGTTTTACGATCCTAGCACAGGCACTCAAACATATTTGGCGGCACAAGCGGCTTTATGCCGGCATCTTGGCTATATTTGCCCTGTTATATGTGCTGCTAGTAAAGGGCCTGTCAACTGGCTTCCAGTTGTCCCAGACGCGCGACGCGATTGAAGAAGCCGTAGAGGAGGGTATCAGTACCCCAATAAAGGCCGTAGTATTACTAGGTACACTATTTGGCACTACCGGAGCAGCCTCGAGCGAAGCTGCTAGCGTCTACCAAGTGCTCTTGTTTATCGTGATATCGTTGGTGGTTATATGGACGCTTAGACAGACGCTTTATAAACAAGCAAAGGTGACTGTTAAGGAGGCATACTACAAGAGTATGTATCCGTTCATCCCGTATATTCTGGTGTGGTTAGTTATAGTCTTGCAGCTTATTCCGGCGCTTATCGTGCTGTTTATTTACGGCATAGTCACCTCCGGCGGTATAGCTGTAGGTGTTATTGAGCAAGTAAGCTGGCTGCTGGTATTGGTATTGGGCCTGTCCGCGTCGGTTTATTTTGTCAGCTCGTCTTTGTTTGCCAGCTACATCGTTACTTTGCCTGGTATGACACCACTGGCAGCCCTGCGTTCCGCGCGCAAGCTTGTCAGGTATCGGCGCTGGTCGGTAATCCGTAAGGTTTTATTCCTGCCGGTAGTGATTCTGATAAGCCTGGTGGTTATATTCTTTCCATTGGTCCTGTTCGCGCCGGTGTTGGCAGAGATCCTGTTTCTTGTTGCGGGCTTAGGACTAGTGCTACTCACCCATAGTTACATGTACGTTTTATACAGGGCATTACTATGAATAAGTCAGCGGCAGAAAAACGCACAGAAGAGCTGCGTACGCTGCTGCGCCAATATGACTACGAGTATCATGTACTTGACGCGCCCAGCGTAGCAGATGCTGTGTTTGACTCGCTCAGGGCCGAGCTCAAGGACTTAGAAGCGGCTTACCCAGAGCTGATTACTGACGATAGTCCGACCCAGCGCATTGGCGGAGCATTACTGGACGGATTTAAAAAAGTCGAACACAGTAGCCGGATGTTAAGCCTGAACGATGTCTTTAACCGGACGGACGTAGAAGCTTGGGTTAAGCGTATGGACAAGCTATTACCGGGCCGCCAACACGAATTTTCGGCCGAAATCAAGATGGACGGTCTGGCCTGCGCGCTTATATATGAGGACGGCAAGTTAACGCGCGCGGTTACGCGCGGCGACGGACTGGTGGGCGAGGACGTGACCGGCAATGTTCGGACGCTTTCGTCAGTACCGCTTCGCTTACGTGAGGCCTCGGGGTTGGAATATTTTTTGCGCGGCCGTACTGAAATCCGGGGTGAGATCATCATGCTAAAGAAAGATTTTGCCAAACTCAACAAGCAACGCGAGGCCGACGGGCTGCCGTCCTTTATGAATCCGCGTAACCTATCGGCCGGCACTATTCGTCAGCTGGACCCCGTGCTAGTGGCTGCCCGCCCGTTGCAGTTCCGCGGCTGGGACTTGCAGCGTGATAATCCAGACGAAGTGCCGAGCTATTCATTTGCTTACGAGACGCTGCGCGCGCTAGGAATTGTCGTTAATCGTGAGACAGGCGTTTTTACATCTGTAGACGATGTCATGGCATTCGTTGATGGGTGGGAAGAAAAACGCCACGGATTACCGTTCAATACCGACGGGTTGGTCATAAAAATAAACGACCGGACATTGTATCGCCAGCTTGGCGTAGTCGGCAAGAATCCGCGTGGTGCTGTCGCTTACAAATACCCGGCCGAACAAGCTACGACAATAGTCAAAGATATTGTTATTAGTATTGGCCGCACGGGCGCTGCCACACCGGTAGCAGTGTTTAATCCTGTTGTTGTAGCTGGCACAACGGTCCAGCATGCGTCACTGCACAATGCCGACGAGATCAAGCGCAAAGATATCCGGGTTGGTGATACTGTGATTATTTTCAAGGCGGGCGATATCATCCCGCAGGTTGAGTCCGTCGTTGCGGAGCTGCGGCCAAAAGACGCCAAAACATTTTTGATGGAAAAGGAGCTAGGGCGGCAATATCCGGAGCTGGAGTTTGAGCGGCCGGAGGGCGAGGTGGTTTACCGGGTCAAGGGCGCGACCGGTCCTTTACTGCTTAAGAAGGCGCTGCAACATTATGCCAGCAAAAGCGCGCTGGATATTGATACTTTAGGTGAAAAGAATGTCGATGCTTTGGTAGAAAGCGGTCTCGTTAAGGACATCGCCGATATTTATACGCTGACAAAAGAGCAGGTACTGACGCTAGATCGATTTGCTGATGTTTCAGCGGAGAAGCTAGTCAGTGCCATTGCCGATAAAAAGCAGCCGTCATTGCCGCGCTTTATCTATGCTCTTGGTATTCGCCATGTTGGCGCTCAGACGGCGGTTGACCTGGGCAATCATTTCAAAAAACTTGATAATTTGGGCCATGCTACCTATGAAGACCTCAAGGCCGTCAATGGTATTGGCGAGGTTGTGGCTGATTCCGTCTTGGGCTGGTTCGTGGATGATGACAATCAGGCGCTGTTGGCCAAATTCCGCCGCCTTGGTGTTTGGCCCGAGGAGGTCAAACATACCGGAGGCCCCTTGAGTAACAAGAGTTTTGTGATTACCGGCAGCCTGGAGTCGATGGGCCGCGAGGCTGCCGCCGAAAGAATCCGGGCCTTAGGCGGTACCTTTCAATCAAGCGTGGCCAAGGGTACAACCTATCTGGTGATGGGCCAAAAAGCCGGCGAATCCAAAGCCAAAAAGGCCCGTGTACTTGGTACCGAAGTCATCGACGAACAAAAACTGCTTGAATTGTTATCCTAAACCACGCAATATAGGATACAATAGAGCAAAAGAGAGGGAACGACCGTACATCTATGATTGACCTGATTAATCCTGTTGCTAAAGAGGCGCTGAGCCAGAGCCTTGATAAGTATTTCTTGAAATGGGACGAATACGTTGCCCGGATGGGGTTATACGCCGTTGCTGATAAAATGCGGCCAGTGGCTGTGGGCTGGAAAGTCAGCGGCCGGGCTGAATACCGCCGGGTGATGAGCGTGCTAGATAATTACGCCGCCCAAATCCACAGTGTCGCTGTGGGCAAGCGCAAGTTCGCTACGGTGGTTTTGAGCGAGCCGTTAACGCGTAACATTACTGTTATCAAAGTCATTGAACGCCGCGAAGGCTCGCGCGATGTCGTGGGCCTGGACCATGTTGATTTTTACTTGCCTATGATAGAGGGCATTGCCGAAATGCTGGAGCGCGGCGAAGCTAACTGGCGCCGTCAGGGTAACGACACGTACAAACGTATCAGCGTGCGTTTTGGTCCGGAGTCATTATTTGAAGCCAAGATTATCGACCATACCGTTTTAAATATAGCTGCCGACGAACTCAACTACGCTAGTCAAAAGATCCTAAACCCTAGCTCGCGGCTTAAAAAGCCAAACATAGAGTAATCTTTATTCTTCATGCTCAATCTGTTATAATCGCCTAGTTAAAGTCCAAAATAGTTGTTGGGGCATTGGCGCAGTTGGCTAGCGCGCTTCCATGGCATGGAAGAGGTCAAGGGTTCGAATCCCTTATGCTCCACCAAGTATTTTTGAACTCTGCCTGATATACTAAAGGGCAAGTATGAAACGATTTTTTAAGAAGCTGGTTATTGTCGTTTTGGCGCGGCAAGTGCGGCGTTTACGGCGTAAGCACCAGTTCAAAATCATCGGCGTGGTCGGCAGCGTAGGCAAGACTAGCACCAAGCTGGCGATCGCTCAGACATTGTCCAAATCACTAAGAGTCAGGTACCAGAACGGTAACTACAATGATATTGTCAGCGTGCCGCTGGTCTTTTTCGGCCAGGATATGCCAAGCCTTATGAACCCGATAGCTTGGGTTAAAATATTCTTCAGCAACCAAAAACAAATCAAAAGTTATCCGTATGATGTGGTTGTCGTAGAGCTTGGTACCGATGCTCCTGGGCAGATTGCTGACTTTAAAAAATATCTAGAGTTAGACATTGCTATTGTGACGGCAATCGCGCCTGAACACATGGAGAACTTTAACGATCTTGCGGCGGTGGCTGCCGAAGAACTGGCGGTAGTTGGATTTAGTAAGAGCATTGTCTATAACGCCGACCTGGTGCCTGAGCAATTCAAAACTGCATTGCCAGAGGGCAATATATCTTATAGTTTGAATGTTGTTGACAGTGACTACCATCTGGCGAACGTGTTTCATTCGGCCGGCGGATTCGAGGGCGATGTCAAGCATGGCGGCGAAATAGACTTGCATGTCACGCACGAGGCTGTGAGCGAAATCCAACTATATTCGCTGCTGGCGGCGGTTGTCGTTGGCAAAGAGTTGGGCTTAAAAAAGACGCAAATTCTGGCCGGGTTGGCGG
>CAYWFI010000042.1:6296-6738 GCA_964458165.1 uncultured Candidatus Saccharibacteria bacterium | reverse complement strand
CACAAGGGCTCTGGAGTATATTTTCGATTGTTTCTTGCGTAGTAGCTTATTTCTGGTGGGCGAGAAAGGACTTGCTTTATCCTGCGCTAGCAAAAGATAAATCTTTTGTAGCGGCCAAGCATGGAAAACATTAACTGCCACTGGCAGTTAATGACCGTTCACGTCTTGCGATACTAGTTCCTAAGACTAGCGTGTCTACCAATTCCACCACATCCGCATAATTTCATTGCAAAGTTCAAGGGCTGTCTTAGAAAGGACTTGGTCACGTTCCGCGACCCCCGAACTTCATCTTTGCAAACAAGTTTGCAAGAGAAGATTCGTTTCCGAACTGCCACTGGCAGTTCTCACCTTCACGCATTGCTGCACTAGTTCCTAAGCATGTCCCGTAGTAAATGAATTTGTGGTGGGGATGAAAGGACTTGAACCTTCACGCATTGCTGCA
>CAYWFI010000042.1:0-6286 GCA_964458165.1 uncultured Candidatus Saccharibacteria bacterium | reverse complement strand
CGGCGAGGCTTGTGCTTTCAACATTTTTCCTCAAAATAGATTCAAGCGGAGTTGTAAATAGACACCAAAACAAAAAGGCCCCAAAGGACCTTCTTGTTTTGGTGCGGATGAAAGGACTTGAACCTTCACGCATTGCTGCACTAGTTCCTAAGACTAGCGTGTCTACCAATTCCACCACATCCCCACCAACCACAAATTCATTTTACTACGGGAACTAGCGTGCCCCGGTAGTAATCCTTGCAGGATACTACGGGGAACTCTACCATTCGCTGTACAGCGAACCGCCACTCGCCCGTTTTACCTTGGCATTTTAGCAGTTTCATCTGTTGTTGTACAGAATTTATCGCTTCCGGCGGGCAAAAACGGTATCATGATGAATAATGGCAAAAAAGAAGCTCACCCCTGCGATCGACCTGCTGATACCGAGCGCCAAGCTCATCAAGGATAATTTGCCGGTCTTTTTCGTGCTGCTGGTGATACCGCTGCTGCTGAGCAGCATGTCCGGGCCGCAGCCCGAGCTGGCCGGCGACGAGACGTTCGCGGAGCTGGCAGAGGCTATGAGCAGTCTAGTTACGCCTTTTGTCGTTATTGGGTCAGTGTTAGCGCTGCTGTTTTACCCGTTACTGACATTCGCGCAATTGACCGCGGCCAAAAAAGGCAGCGTAACGCTGAGACAAGCGGCCGCGGGCGGTCTAAAGCACTACTGGCAGCTGCTTGGGCTGCTTTTGATTATGATCGCGGTTATCGGCCTGGGTTTTGTGGCTTTTGTCATACCCGGCATTATTTTCCTGAGGTGTTTTATACTGTCGCCGTACTACCTGCTAGAGGACAAGCACGGCATACTGGACGCTATGCGGCATTCGGCCAGAGACTCAAAGCAATACAAGTGGCCCATCTACAGCGTTATCGGCGTGATGCTGCTATTCAGCCTGTTTAGCTCATTCGGCCTTATTGGACAGATTGCCGGGACGATTCTATCCGTACTTTACGGCCTGGCGCTGGCACTGCGTTTTTATGAGATACAAAAACTAAGAACTAAGAACTAAGAACTAAGAACTAAGAACTAAGTAATTGTGGTTTGAGAGTTATGGGGCGGCAAGCAGGTAATGAGGTTTTACTATTTACTAATTCCTGTTTTCTAGTTTCTAACTCGCTAGAGTTGCCGGTAGAAAAATAGTTCGGCATCGCCGTAGTTCTTGCGCGCCAGCAACTCCTGCTGACTCTCGCCGAATCTAAAACCCGTATTTGGGGGCAGAGACAGCACGATCAGACCGCCCTTCCGAGCGTGCTTACGCAGGTTTAGCAGGTCTTTAGGGTCAAAGTTGTCATACGGCGGGTCCAGTAGCACAATGTCAAACTGCGTGTTCTGGTGGCGCCGGCTCCAGCTTTTAACGGCCGCACGGGTAGCAGACACCTTGTCGCCCAAACCTAAGAGTTCGATGTTCTTCTTGACTGTCTGGCTGGCGGCCTGGTCCAGCTCTATAGCAACCGCGCTGGCAGCACCCCGGCTAACGGCCTCAAAACTAAGCGCGCCGGTACCAGCGTAAGCATCCAAAACGGTCAGTCCTTCGATATCGCCAAGGGTGTTAAACAACGCGCCGCGGATTTTTTCGCTCATCGGGTGGGTGCGATGGCCTGGCACAGACTCAAAGTTGCGCCCACTCAAGGAACCAGCGATTATCCTCATCCCGTAGTAGACCTCCAAGACCTTCGGTAAACTGCACTGTACCAAACAAGACGTGAGTTTTCCAAATAAAGCCTAGTGATATCTAGTGTCTTTCGCGGAGCGACTTGGAGGCTCACTACGGGACTCATAACCCCGCCTCCCTAGCGGCACTGAACCACATAACTGTTACTGTCCTGACCATAGTTGGCGCCAGGCCATGACGAATCTTATTGCTTAGTTTTGGCGTCCAGCCGTCGCTTAGGTATGTTTCGTACAGATCCATAACTGCGACTTCGCGCGCCCGGTGCATAAAAAATTCCAACCTGCCTTTTTGCTCTAGTTCGTCAATGTCCTTTTGGCTTGGCTTAGCATCCGGCAGGCGCAGCGGCCTAAGCAACAGCATGACGCCGAACTCAAACGTATGATGGGACGTAAATAAACCTTTTGGGCCGTAAACCTTGTAGGTGTTACCTATAGTTTTGCCGATAGTGTCGCCCGTGAACAGTAGCTTTTCCTTGTAGGTCGTGCGGCTTTCTTTGCCGCGGCCCTCGCGCAGTACCTCTATGGTTTCTTCGTACGGATAATGGTGCGCGGGGGTAAGGCCATCGACCACCGCGTGAGCCAGCCAAGCCGCCTCAAACGCCGCCCGTTCTTGATTGTTTTTTCGAAGGTTTTCTACCAGTTCCAGATAATGCGTATCTATAATCTTAAGAAATTCGGTATTCTCACCGCCCAGCGGATCCAGATAGTGCCAGGGTTCGTTATGGGCCGGACTCTTTAGCTTTATGCCGTCAGGGCCGCCCTTGCCCTCGAAACGCAGGATGCTTCTTATCCCTGGAAACTTGGCGTTATCTGGCAGCAGCTCTTTAAGCTGCCGCCGGGCAATACGGTCGATATGCTGGTGCGCGCCAATAAGACGCCCTGAATATTTAGTTACGGCAAAGCCTGAGTACATTTGTCTTTATTATAGTCCATCAAAGCAAAAAGCCCTTACTTGGGTCTAGCGTCAGTTCAGAGTTATGACGGCTTGGGCCAAACGGACACGTGATTTTAGTTCGGGGTAGTCGTCTAGCCGCGCGTCATCACTGACAAAATCATTCACCGCGCGGCGTGCCTCGGCCAGCAGCTTAGTATCAGTTAGGCTAGCGAAGCGTAAGTCCAGGTCGCCGTGCTGCAGTGTACCGTAGATAGCGCCCGGGCCGCGCAGTTCCAGATCCAGCTCGGCCAGACGGAACCCGTCGCTCAGCTGGCTAAAAGCCCGCAGCCGCTTGCTTGGCGCCTTGCTGTCACTTGGCACCACGTAGCAATAGGCCTGGTCAGAGCTTCTGCCTACCCGGCCGCGCAACTGGTGCATCTGGGCCAGGCCGAATCTATCGGCACCCTCTATAACCATCACAGTGGCGTTGGGTACGTTTACCCCCACTTCTATAACAGTGGTAGCTACTAGAATATCCGTCTTGCCGGCGACAAAATCCCGCATTACCGCTATCTTTTCGTCGTTTTTGAGCTTGCCGTGTAACAGGGCGACCCGTTTGTCTTTAAACGCCTTTTGGCTCAGGCGCTTATACGTGGCTTCAGCGCTGGCTGCTTGCAGCTTGTTATCCTCGGTAATCACGGGACAGACCACGTAAACCTGGCGTCCGTTACCAGTTTCGGCGCGGATATGGTCCTCCATCTTGTCCCTGCTATTGGGCGACACGATGGTTGTTTTGATTGGTTTGCGACCGGGTGGCAGCGCGTCCAGGCGCGAGATATCGAGCTCTCCATACAGCGTCAGCGCCAGGCTGCGCGGAATTGGCGTGGCCGTCATACTGAGCACGTGCGGAACCTTGCCGTTTTGCTTTAATAACTCCTTGCGCTGTTCGACGCCAAAACGGTGCTGCTCGTCCACAATCACCAATCCCAGATTTTGCAGGGGCAGTCCCTGCAGGAGCGCGTGGGTACCTACAGCCAGGCGGATCTTGCCATCGGCCAGCGCCACTTGGGCGCGTTTTTTGGCGGCCGGTTTGAGGCTGCCCACCAGCAGCCCGACGACACCGTCCATTTTGAGTGGTTTTAACAGTTCCGAAATACTGTCAGCATGCTGGCGCGCCAGCAGCTCCGTCGGCGCCAGCAGCGCCGCCTGGTAGCCCGCTTGAATAGCCATGATAGCCGCCAGCGCCGCCACAACCGTTTTGCCGCTGCCCACATCGCCCTCCAGCAGTCTGTTGGCAGGCGTTGTCTTTTCTATATCTTGCAGGATTGCCCAGGCAGCCCCACGCTGGGCGTCAGTCAGTTTGAACGACAGCGTAGAGACGAATTTTTTGGCCAGCTTTTCGTCAAACGCTACTGCTGGGGCGGGTTCGCTGGCAATCTCGTTTTTTAGAATTTTCGAAGCCAGCATCAGCTCAAAGACTTCAATAAACGACATCGTGCGCCTGGCGGCATCCAAATCAGCGGACGAGTCCGGAAAATGCAGCCGACGGATAGCATCGCCGTACGCGAGCAGTTTGCGCGCTTTCGTAACCTCCGCGGGCAGAATTTCGGGCAACATAGCCGTATATTTGACCGCCTCGGCCATACTTTTGCGGATCAGCCTGGCCGGCACGCCCTTGCTCTCACGGTATACCGGCACGATACGGGCCGTGTGTACCGGCAGGTCGCTGACTAGCTCTATGCTGGGGTTCTGGATAGCAAACCGTCCGGCCGCCAGTTCTAGTTTGCCGGTAACAAAATATTCCTGACCGTCTTTAAGCGCCCCGGCACGGTACGGCTGGTTAAACCAGACTAACCGCACACTGCCCGACTTGTCCGAGGCCGCCGCCTCGGTAATATGCATACCGCGTCGTACGTAGCGGCCCCGAGCCTGTTTTATCACGCCTTTGATAGTAACCATGCCCGGCCTGAGCGATTTGATAGGCGTAATAACGGAGTAATCATTATAAGCCCGCGGGTAGTAATGCAGCAGGTCGTGAACGGTGTGAATACCAATCCCGGCTAGCGTCTTGGCTAGGCTTGGCCCAATACCCTTTAGTTCCGTTAACTTCACCTCTCGCATGTGTCGTAGTATAGCAATACTGCGTATTGCTGAAACCCTGCCTGCGCTCCGAGGAATGAGATCAAGCTCTCATTTCTCTCGTTTCGTTGTGTTATAGCAACCAAACCGTTGATATCGGTCTCCCTTATTGATACAGTGGATATATGACTAACGAAGAATTGTTTGAAGACTTGAAGCAATTTATAGACTCCCGTATTTCACAGTCCGAGGCCAGAACAGACAAGAGGTTCGAAGGGGTAGATGAGAAGTTTGAGGGGATAGATGATAAGTTTGAGGGAGTGGACAAAAAGTTTGAGAAGATTGAGAAGAAACTTGACCAAATCCAAACAGAGATGAATGACAGCTTCGCGGCTGCCGGCTCGGCAATCGTGCCTGTCAATGACCAGCTGGCAAACCACGAAACACGCATAACCGCGCTTGAAGCAGCTTAATAGAATCTATTGATTTTTCTTGCTAATTGGAGCGATTAGCGACAATTATATGCCGAAGCAAAGGACGGCAAGTCATAGAAAGAAACAGAGCCGTCCCATGACAGAAGCTATACAAGTATGATATAACGAGAAGATAGGGTATGTTGAGCGGCCTATCTGCTCCACTGCTGCATCTTATCAGTTCCCGAGATTTCAAATCATTGAAGTTTCAGGAATTGTTATTTTGGCTTTCTCACCAAAAATACCGTGCTGGGACCAAAGTAGGTTTTGGCCAGAGTGCTCTGCATTAAGTTTTCGATAGCTAACATGCCGCCGTGCGGGATGACTTTTTTGAGTTTGGGGCTGCGCAGATTGGATACGGACAGGACCTTTTCTACCTTTAGCCCGGCATGGGCTAATTGTTTGCGCACGGTCTTGGGGTTGTGATTCACAAACGGCGTTTTGTCTTCTTTTTTGCTGGCGTCTGAGCGAATATCAATTGGCTCGGTCGGAAGTTTCTTGCCCTTTAGCGTGTGCTTAACCCGGTTTTTGAAGTTGCCATAGTTAGCGAACTCGAAGAAGAAATAACCGCCCGGCTCTAAAATCCGCGCGATTTCGGCAAACTCGGCCGATGGATCCGGCAGGTGATGGATAACGCGCACTACCGTGACCAGGTCGACACTATTGTCTTTGAATTTCAAATCATCGGCTTGCAGGCGCTTTCGTTCTACGGTCGGAAAGTCCTTTAGGTATTCCTCGGCGATGTCCAGCTGCTGCTGCGACGGTTCGGCCAAGGTAACTTTGTCGGCATACTGCGTCAGTACGGCGCTAAGGCGGCCGTACCCGCCGCCCACGTCAACAGCGTGCTTAAAACGTTTACCCTTCAGCATTTTACTCAGCGCGATCACTTCGGCGGCGTGTTCGTAATCCCGCCCGTTCCAGTAGTGCAGGTAGTTAAAATCATTTTCGTCGTAATAGTCTGCTTTTTTCGTGCCTTTTTTGGTAGCCATAGGATTCCTTATTTAAATGAGATGACGGCGGACGTATTCTTGCCGCGTCTTATGATAGCATGGCCGCTTATGGCGTCGTGCTCGTCAAGGATTTGTTTGGCGAGCGGGATTTGCTGGCCGTTGACATAGACGGCGTTTGATTCCAGGAACCGGCGGGCCTCGC
>CAYWFI010000041.1:0-7027 GCA_964458165.1 uncultured Candidatus Saccharibacteria bacterium | reverse complement strand
CTGTTGGTCTGCTACTTGGTATGACGGTCAAGAATCTGGAGCGTGTCGCTTATTTCGCGAGTTACATCGTCAAATCAGTCGATACCGCCAAGCGCGACGCGCTGCTGGCAGATAAAGAGGCAGAGTTTGCTGCTGCCCAGGAAGCGATTAAGACTCGCTACGAGGCAGAAGCGGCAAACGAGGACGCCAATGTAAAAGCTCTTGCCGAAATGCAAACCAAAGAGCTCGAAGGGGTCGTGACAGAATTTGAAACGCTTAAAGAACAGCTGACGAGCCTGGAAAAATCTCGTCTGCTATCCGAAACTGAATACCGCGAACTGCCCGAAGGACTGCGAGATCTTATTACCGTCGGTATGGGCGGCGGCGCTCTGAAGGATTTGCTCGAAGAAATCGACCTGCAGAATCTCATTGCTTCGCTGAACGAAGAAACCGAAAACGCCAAAGGCCAGCGCCGCAAAAAACTGCAAAAGCGCCTGCGTTTGCTTGAGAACATGTATAACGCTGGCATCAAACCAGAAAGCATGTGCGTAACCGTGCTGCCGGTAATTCCTCCGGATCTGCGTCCTATGGTGCAGCTGACGGGCGGCCGATTCGCTACCTCCGACATGAACGATCTCTATCGCCGCGTCATTAACCGCAACAACCGTCTTAAGAAATTGATCGACCTAAACGCGCCGGAAGTTATTCGTCGCAACGAACAACGCATGTTACAAGAGGCTGTTGATGCCTTGATTGATAACAACAATGCTCGTTCTGGCCGCGCAGTTGCTGCCACTGGCCAGCGCCGCCGGCTTAAGTCGCTAAGCGATCTGCTCAAGGGCAAACAAGGCCGGTTCCGTCAGAACCTGTTGGGCAAGCGCGTTGACTACTCTGGTCGTTCGGTAATTGTCGCCGGGCCAGAGCTCAAAATTAACCAATGCGGTCTGCCAAAGATGATGGCGCTTGAACTGTTTAAGCCATTTGTCATCGGCCGTTTGATCGAAGAAGACTTTGCTCACAATATCCGCTCGGCTACCCGGATGATAGAAACCGGCGAAACCGAAGTATGGGATGCTCTGGACGAAGTTATCAAGGGTAAATATGTACTGCTTAACCGCGCGCCGAGTTTGCACCGACTTAGCATTCAGGCTTTCCAGCCCGTGCTTGTTGAGGGCAAGGCCATTCAGTTGCATCCGTTGGTTTGTAAGGGCTTCAATGCCGACTTCGACGGCGACCAAATGGCAGTTCATTTGCCGCTAAGTGACGCTGCTCAGGCCGAGGCCCGCGAAATTATGGCCGCTAACAAGAACTTACTTAAGCCAGCCGATGGTTCGCCCATTCTGCATATCGAACAAGACATAGTGCTTGGCTGTTACTATCTGACATACGAGCGTCCGACTGCGGAAACAAAGGTCAAGGCCTTTACCAGCCTTAATGAAGCCTTGATGGCCCTAGACAACGATGTCCTGGCGCTTCAGGATAGAGTGCGGCTGAATTTCCGAGGCGAAATACGCGAAACAACTCTGGGCCGTATCTTATTTAATGAGATTTTCCCGGAAGACTTCCCATTCCAAGATGAAGCTATGACCAAAAAGAAGCTCATGGGTGTTATGGCTAAGGTTTACCAGCAGTACGGTCAGGACGCGACGGCTACTATCGCGGATGATCTCAAGGACATTGGGTTCGAATACGCTACTATATCCGGCCTTAGCATGGGTATGGATGATTTCTCGGAAATCAAGGGCATTGACACGATTTTGGAAAAGGCTGAGGACCGCACAGCGGAAATCAGTGGCCAATATGAGCAAGGCTTCATTACCGACGACGAGCGCTATCGTCTGACCGTTGACACATGGTTCGGCGCTCACGCTGGTGTGCAGACAGCTGTTGCCGACCAGTTTGCTGGCGAAGATAGTTCTATGTCAATCGCTGTTGTGTCTGGCGCCCGTGGTAATATCGGCCAGGTGACACAATCTGTAGGTATGCTGGGCGTAACGACTGATGCGACTGGTAAAGCTATTGAGCTGCCAATCAAGTCCGGCTACAAAAAAGGCTTAACGGCACTTGAGTACTTTACCGCTACCCGTGGCGCCCGCAAAGGTATGATTGATACCGCGCTTAAGACAGCCGACTCTGGTTACCTGACACGCCGTCTGGTGGATGTCGCGCAAGACGTATTCACTATCGAAGAAGATGTCGAAGATCCAGGTTTCGCGATTCATCGCAGTGATGCGGAAGAAATCGGTGTTAGCTTTGGCTCACGCCTAGAAGGTCGTTTTGCTGCCGAAGCTATTGGCAAACACGTCAAAAAGGGCCAGCTAATTACTAAAAGTATCGCGGAGGCTATCGAAGCCGACGAATCCCTGGACAGTGTACGCATCAAGAGTGTGCTGTCTGTAGCTACCGCACGCGGTATTCCTGCCAAGTGTTACGGTCTTGATCCTGCTACTGGTGATTTGGTTGCTAATGCTCACCCGATAGGCGTTATCGCCGCTCAGAGTATCGGCGAACCGGGTACCCAGCTGACGCTGCGTACTTTCCACAGTGGTGGTTCGGCTACCGCCGAAGACATCACCCAGGGTCTGCCCCGTGTTGAGGAAATCTTTGAAGTTCGCGCGCCAAAAGGCCAGGCGTTCCTAAGCGACGTACCGGGTCTGGCTAGTGTTTGGGAAGAAGGCGATAAATACATCATCCAGATTACATCCGACCAAGTCGATGCCCTTGAGCTGCCGCTGGACGGCCGCACACCCAAAGTCGCCAATGGCTCGGATATCGCTATCGGCGATGTCATTGCCGAAGGTGTTGAGTCAAGCAATCCGCTTATCGCGCCAATGGCTGGCAAGGTAGACTTTACCAAAAAAGCCGCCGTCATCAGCCCTGCCAAGCAGGCTGTCGTCCGTTACGAGATCCCGGGCTTCAAGCAAGTCGCTGTCAAAGACGGTGACCATGTAGTTGCAGGCCAGCGCCTGACCAACGGTTCTATCAACCTGCACGAGCTTATGCGCCTGCAAGGGGTTGAAGCTACCCAGCGTTACATCATGAACGAAATCCTCAAGATCTTCGCTTCACAGGGTCAGAATATTGCCGACAAGCACCTTGAAATCATCGTTCGTCAGATGTTTGGCCGTGTCCAAATAGAAGAGCCTGGCGATTCAGAATTCGTTACTGGAGATATTGCCAGCAAACAATCCGTTTTGGTTGCCAACGAACAACTGGCTAAGGACGGCAAGGAACTCATCAAGTACAACCAGCTGCTGCTTGGTATTACCAAGGCATCGCTTAGCACTGATTCGTTCCTGAGCGCCGCTAGCTTCCAGGATACCACCCGGGTACTGATTGCGGCTGCTACCAGCGGCAAGGTAGACCACCTGTATGGTCTGAAAGAAAACGTTATCTTGGGCCGCCGCATACCAGTTGGCACCGGCTCGCGCGAGCTCATGGCCAAAGAGGCCGAAGCCAAGCTGGACGAAGCCGAAATAGCCATAGAAGTTGCGTAAGCATATTCAATCTGTTACAATATCTTTTAGAGTTCAATAATTCAGCAATCTTAGGGAGGCAAATCTCCCTTCGACAACAAATCTAAGGAGATTTACATTGCCCACAATTAACCAGCTCGTCCGCAAGCCGCGCACTATTGCAAAAAGCAAAAGTAAAAGCCCGGCATTGCACAAAGTGACGAACAATCTCAAGACCAAGTCTTACGAAAAACCAGGCCCGTTTAAACGCGGTGTCTGTATCAAGGTGACTACTAAGACTCCAAAGAAACCAAACTCAGCTTTGCGTAAAGTCGCCCGCGTGCGTCTGAACAACGGCTATGAAGTCTGGGCTTATATCCCCGGCGAGGGCCATAACTTGCAGGAGCACGCCGTTGTGCTTATTCGCGGCGGGCGCGTAAAGGACCTTCCGGGTGTGCGCTATCACATTGTCCGCGGCAGCCTGGATCTCCAGGGTGTTGCCAACCGCAAGCGCGGCCGTAGCAAGTACGGTACGAAGAAAGAAGGCAAATAGTCATGCCGCGTAAAGTTACCAAAGCCCTCGTCCGCGAGGCTGCGCCAGACCGCAAATACGGCAACCAACAGGTTACCCGTGTTATTAACCGCGTTATGCGCGACGGCAAAAAACAAACTGCCGAAAAACTTGTCTATAACGGCATGGAAAAAGCCGCTAAGAAGGTCAAGGTAGATAACCCACTAGAAGTTTTTGAAAAAGCTATGGGCAACATCAAGCCGCACATGGAAACCCGTTCCCGCCGTGTAGGTGGTGCTAACTACCAGATTCCTTTTGAAGTTAAGGGCCAACGCCAGAACCATCTGCTGACTATGTGGTTTGTCCAAGCCGCCCGTGCCCGTAAGGGTATGAGCATGGAGGACCGCCTGGCTCTTGAACTTGTCGACGCCTTCAACAACACCGGCACAGCCGTCAAGAAGCGCGAGGACGTCCACAAGATGGCCGAATCTAACCGTGCCTTCGCACACTTCGCGAGATAGTATGAGTACATTTGAGGTTGCGTGCTCAACATGTGTTGAATCACAGCAGCGCGAATGTAATCGCAACTTCAAAGAGACGCGGGTAGTGATTGATCAAGCAACTGAGCAAACTATGGACGGTGGATGGAAGGTGCTGACACTCTCAGAGGACGGAAATGTAGTACTGACGTCAGCAGACCCTTACTCTGGAACTGTGCTCAGCGCAAACGCAATCCTTCGTGGTATGTTCGTGAGCAGTTTGATGAATCGACAGATTGAGTTAGGCTGCAATCTGAATCAGACTGAAGTAGAAGAAAAGTTAATGGGCAAATAAGGAATACAATGGCAGACAAGAAAACTGAGATGAAGAACATCCGCAACTTAGGCATTATTGCCCACATTGACGCGGGCAAGACAACCACGACCGAAGGTATTCTGTACCGCACCGGTCTGAATCACAAAATCGGCGCCGTACACGAGGGCGAAACTACAACCGACTGGATGGCGCAGGAGCGCGAGCGTGGTATTACCATCGTGGCAGCAAGCGTCACCTGTTTCTGGAAGGGCAATCAGATTAACATTATTGACACCCCGGGTCACATTGACTTTACCGTTGAAGTTGAGCGTTCTCTGCGCGTACTCGATGGTGCCTGTGTGGTGTTTGACGGCAAGATGGGCGTGGAATCACAAAGTGAAACCGTATGGCGCCAGGCCGACAAGTACGGCGTGCCTCGTATCTGTTTTATCAACAAGATTAACCAAACTGGTGGTGATTTTTACAAATCACTTGAATCTATTCACAACCGCCTGAGCAAGCGCGCTTTCCCGGTACATCTGCCAATCGGGTTCGAGCAGGCTATCAACGGCGTGGTTGACCTGGTAGAGATGAAAGCCTATACCTACACCGAGTTCCACGACAAAGAGCTTATCGAGGGCGAGATTCCAGCCGACATGATGGAGCAGGTACAGCGCTATCGTAGCTTATTAATCGAAAACGCTGTCGCTGAAGACGAAGCCATGCTCGAAAAATACTTTGAAGTCGGCGAAGAGGGTTTAAGCGTTGATGAAATCAAACAAGCTATCCGCACCGCCGTATTGACCGGCAAATTCTATGCTGTAACCGGTGGCGATGGCCGCGGCGTGATCGTAGAGAAAGTGCTGGATATGGTAAATGACTATCTGCCAAGCCCGCTTGATAAAGGTTCTACTTGGGGCACGCACCCTAAGACTGGCGACGAAATCGAGCGCAAGTCTACTGAGTCTGATCCTCTTGCGGCACTCGCGTTCAAGATTACAACCGACCCATTCGTCGGTAAGCTAGCTTACTTCCGTGTGTACTCGGGTAAAGTTACTGCCGGTTCGTACGTCCTTAACAGCAGTAACGGCGAAAAGGAACGCGTTGGCCGTATTGTACGCTTGCAAGCTGACAAACGCACCGATGTAACCGAGGTCGGCGCCGGTGATATTGCTGCGATTGTCGGACTTAAGGCTACTACAACTGGTCACACTCTGGCCGATCCGAACAACCCGATTGTACTAGAAAGCATTACCTTTCCGGAACCACCCGTGTCAATCGCGATTGAGCCAAAGACCAAGGCCGACCAGGAGAAAATGAGCCTGGCGCTGCAGCGCCTCGCGGAAGAAGACCCGACTTTCCGTATTCGCGTAGACGACGAAACCGGCCAGACCGTTATATCCGGTATGGGCGAGCTACACCTGGAAATTCTAGTAGACCGCATGAAGCGCGAGTTTAACGTAGAGGCTAATATCGGCGCGCCGCAGGTTGCCTACCGCGAAACAATTCGTAAGTCTGACGTCGAAGCCCAGGGTAAGTTCATCCGTCAGTCTGGCGGCCGTGGTCAATACGGCGACGCGTGGGTGCGTGTCAGCCCTAACGAGCAAGGCAAGGGCTTTGAATTCATCAACTCTATCAAGGGCGGTGTGATTCCTGGTGAATATATCAAGCCGGTTGAAGCCGGTATTGTTGAAGCTTTGACTACCGGTGTTGTTGCTGGTTACCCTGTTGTTGATGTCAAGGTTGAGCTCTACGATGGTAGCTACCACGATGTCGACAGTAGCGAAATGGCCTTTAAGATTGCCGGCTCTATGGCCGCGACCGCTGCCATGAAGCTCGCTAACCCGGTACTACTTGAACCTATCATGAAAGTGGTTGTTGTTACTCCAGAAGAATTTATGGGTGACGTGATTGGCGACCTTAATGCCAAACGCGGCCGTATTGAATCTATGGAAGATTTGCAGGCGGGCATCAAAGAAATCACAGCTTTCGTGCCTTTAGGCGAAATGTTTGGCTATACTACCAACCTGCGTTCCGCGACTAAAGGTCGTGCCAGCTCAAGTATGGAGCTTGACCACTACGCCGAAGTGCCCGGCAACGTGGCAGAGGCTATCGCCTCCAAGCGTGCCAAATAGTCGACACTGCTTTGCAATGTTACTGCGTCGCCACTATACTTTGAGTTGCATATGACGCATTCCGTTACTGATTCAACCCAAGAAAGAGAGCACTTTCGACGGACACTTTTGCCATCCAAGATGGAGCTGATCGTTTTGCCCATACTTTCATT
>CAYWFI010000040.1:2785-7046 GCA_964458165.1 uncultured Candidatus Saccharibacteria bacterium | reverse complement strand
AAACCAGCCGCCAAGGCAACGGCAAAATCCCGTGTGACAGAAGTGCCCAAGTCAAGCCTGCATAACTACACTCCCTCCTATAAAACGCAGCCAAAACAGAATACCAGTAAAAAATCAGATGATAATGAAAAGGGACACCCAAAATCCAGCGCCAAAAAAGCTGTCAAAGTCATTGATGTCACCCCAAAGAAAATAGTCGATCCTACCAAGCAAGCTATCTACGCGCGCGAACGCGCGGCGCTGGCAGCGCTGGCCAGCCAGCGGAAACTCAACGGCGCGGTTGCTCTGTACATTACGCAGCATCTTAATTTTAAGACGCGGGTTTACGTGGATCGCATCGAATACAGCGGTAGTTTCGGCAAAACCGTCATACCTATAGAGCAAGTTTCCTGGGTCAAGCTGCGTGCCTTCGGCACTGGCGTTATCCTCGAGACCGTCGAGGGCAAACGGGTAGTGCTGGTCGTGAAGCCCAAGGACCGCCTGGATTTTGCCGATGCCATTCTAAAAGTCCAGCTCATGCAGCCCAAGCGCGAGAAATTCAAAGACACCAGGACTGTCCGTATCGACCAGCTGGAAAGGTTTTCCGAGGGCGTAGACGAAATCGAAAAACTAGCCAAGTTGTTCGACAAAGGCATCCTGAACCAGAGCGAGTTCGACGCCAAGAAGAAGCAAATCCTGGGGCTTTAGTCCTTGGTCGGATAGTTTAGCGCTCGCGTATCCGAGGAACCCCCCGTACTTTCTAGATACAGGTTTTGAATATGAGCACTACGACAGTCCTTACAGCTTAGCAAGTGCCTCATCAACAGCTAACAGGGTCGCGTCGCTGGTAGGCAGGAGTTCGTAATCCAAGCTTTTCATTGTTGTTTTCCTTTTTGTTTAGTTTTAGTAAGTTTTTATTTGTCAGTCGTGAATACATTGTAGCAAAGTTTTGCAAACTTGTCAATAATATTTATGTCTATTTTTTATCGACCCCTGTCGCTTAGCAGAAAAAGATTGCTATTAATCCCAAAGGGTGCTTTACTTATGTCTAGCAGGTATAATCTGTTCTTATCTAGAATCCAATAGAATGTTCGCCTCGGTTTAAACGCAGGATGAGTTCTGGCAAAACTAGCAAGACGGAAGAAGTAAAGGTCGAACCTCTGCGTTTAACAATTTCACACCCCCAACACCAGCAGATTTGTTGGCGCTTGCGGTTGTGAGACAAAGGAATAAAATGTACAAATTATTTGTAGGCGGCTTGCCGTTTTCTACCACCGAAGATGAGCTCAAAGAACTCTTTGCAGCCCACGGTGCCGTAGCATCAGCAATTGTCGTCAAAGACCGCGATACCGGTCGTAGCAAAGGATTCGGCTTTGTCGAATTCGAGAGCGACGACGAAGGTAAAGCAGCCGAGAAAGCCCTTAACGGCTCTGACCTCGGTGGCCGCTCTATCACCGTGAACGAAGCTCGTCCACGCGAAGAGCGCCCTCGCCGTGATTTCAACGGTGGCGGCAACGACCGCAGCTGGTAATTCTATTACTCGCCCGGTTTCAAAAAACACCCCTTTCTAAAAGGGGTGTTTTCCATGTTAGAGTTGCATGCATTTCGTACTTAGTGCATTCTGGGCGAAAACCTGCGGCTCCGGTGCTCACCGTATGTCAAATACGCTTCCGCTCCGGTGCTCGGTTTTCACTCCAGACTGCACTAAGTACGAAATGCATGTTACTATAGCCTTAAAACGTAAACGGAATTCTTGATTTTGGCTGGTGGGCAAAAACACATATACAACCTTGAAATAGACGACGCGCTTATCAGAATAGGCTCGCACCATGGCGGCATCAGCGCGCATGAAGCCGGTGTTCGGCTTAAGCAGTACGGCCCCAATGAGCTTTCTAGCAAAAAAACGCCTTTGTGGCGCCGTATTATAGAGCCGTTCACCAGTTATTTTGTTATTGTCATTATCTTCGCCGCTATCTTGAGCCTGTTTAAGCGCGAGTGGTTCGAGGCCATTATCATCAGCATTATCGTCATTGTGAACGCGCTGATTTATTACTTCCAGCAGCTGTCTGCTAACAAGGCAATGAAATCGCTGATGTCCCAGGGGCGGCAAAAGGTCACCGTGCTACGCCCGCACCACAAGGACGACGTAGTATACGCCGAGCTACTGGTACCGGGTGATGTTGTACGGATATACGAGGGCATGAAGATCCCGGCTGACGGGCGTATTATTGACTCCAACCATTTGCAAATTGACGAATCGCTGCTGACCGGTGAATCGTTACCGATTCACAAACACGCTGCCGCTATAGACGGTACCAAGCAGATTTACGACCAGGAGAACATGCTGTTCAAAGGAGCCTA
Organism: uncultured Candidatus Saccharibacteria bacterium; assembly: GCA_964458165.1. Classification (GTDB taxonomy): domain Bacteria; phylum Patescibacteriota; class Saccharimonadia; order Saccharimonadales; family JACDBH01; genus CAYWFI01. Next base: position 4,706 of record CAYWFI010000040.1, on the reverse strand, counting down.
CGTCCATAGCGGCAGCGGACTGCTGGTTATTACCGGCACCGGTAATAACACGCAGCTGGGCGCGATCAATACCCTGGCAGCCGAGGCCGACGACGGCAAAACGCCGATAGAGCAGAAGATTGATGATCTAACCAAGAAGCTATTGATTATCATCGGGGTTGTAACGGTGGCCGTGTTTTCCCTGGCGTTATATCGCGGCCTGGAACTAAGCGAGGCGCTTAAATTCACCATTGCTCTGGCCGTATCGGCCGTGCCAGAGGGCCTGCCCGTGGCCATGACCCTGGTACTGCTAATAAGTGCCCGCAAAATGGCCAAGCACAAGGCTCTGGTACGCAAGATTTCGGCCATGGAGACAATGGGTGCCATCACGCTAATCGCCACTGACAAGACAGGTACGATTACCAAAAATAAACTGTCTGTAGCAGACACCTATAGCGCTCATACCGACCTGCGTGATTTTCACACCGCTATGCGTGCTAGCCTGAACGGTGACGGCGTGCATAGCGACGACCCGCTGGATCAGATCCTGCTGGCCAGCGCCCAGCACAGCCAACTGCCCAAAGGGTCTAAAAAGGTCAAGGAGTTCCCTTTTAATCAGCAGCTGCGCCTCAGCGGTATGGTATGGAAGCACGGCAGCAGCTATGTACTGTATATAAAGGGCGCGCCGGAGCAAATTATGTTCCACTGCGCCAGCGAAACCAAAGATATCGTACAATCTGCCAAAACACATCTGGAGAAGTTCACCACCAAAGGCTACCGCACCATCGGTTTTGCCCAGAAAAATCTGCGCTCCATCCCCGATAAACTCGACCATAAAGTACTGACCGGCATGCAGTTTGACGGCTATGTCGGCTTGAGCGACCAATTGCGGCCTAAAGTCAAACAGGCTATAGCCGAGGCACACGCTGCTGGTATAAAGGTAGTTATGCTGACCGGCGACCACGTCCAGACTGCCGGCTATATTGCCAGTCAGGTGGGCATCGCTAAAGCAAGCTCCGAGATATCGGATAGTTCAATACTTGACAGCAAGGATCCCAGCAAAATATGGGAATCGCTCGAAAATATCAAGGTATTCGGCCGAGTACTGCCCAAGCACAAATACGCTCTGCTTAAAGCCGTTAAGGGACACGAGATAACCGCGATGACCGGTGACGGCGTAAATGACATACCGGCACTAGTAGAGGCCGATGCCGGGCTGGCGATGGGGTCAGGTACCGATGCCGCCAAAGACGCCAGTGATATCGTACTGACTAATAGCAACTTCCATACTATCGTCAATGCCGTGCGTTCGGGCCGCACTGTGCTGGCCAATATACGCAAGATGGTGGTGTATTTGCTGGCCACCAGCGGAGGCGAAGTTTTGACGATGCTGATCGCCCTGATCTTAGGCATCCCGTTGCCAATTACCGCCGTGATGGTGCTATGGGTAAACTTGGTGACCGATGGCATAGCTGTCATCCCGCTAGGACTAAGTCCGGCCGAGGCTCACCATATGCAAACACCGCCCCGCCACCCGCGCGCGCCGCTGCTGGACAAAGTCTTGTTCAGCCGGGCAGTCTTGCTTGCTCTAGCGCTAGCAGGCAGTGTCTTATTGATATTCAAGCTCAACCTAGAAAACGGCACAGCCTACGCGCAGACCGCGGCTTTCTTGAGCCTGATTGTCATCCAGTGGGCTAACGCGCTGAACATGAACTTCGAGTACCGCAGCTGGGTGTATAACTTTGTCAAACCAAACTATAAGCTGCTGATCGCGATTGGGATTTCTATTGGAATCAATGTCATTGTATTTACCACGCCGGTGCGTGATTTCTTCGGCCTGTCCAGCCTATTGTCCTCGGACGCGCTACTGGCCATTGTCTTCCCGGTCATGGTGGCATTTGTGGTCAGCGATACGCATAAGATTATCGCGCATCAACTACGA
>CAYWFI010000040.1:0-2685 GCA_964458165.1 uncultured Candidatus Saccharibacteria bacterium | reverse complement strand
TGCGCAGAGCCAGCGCAATGCCCGCGAGCCCAAGTACCACGGCTACGATACCGACGTACAGTGCACGCTGGGCGGCCTTGTTAGCATCGGCGGCGGCTTGTTCAGCAGACGAAGAGTCGGATGAAGTAGTTTCGGCCACCACGCGGGTAACAGAATACGGTTTGCTACCACCTGGTTCCTGGTCCCAGGCCACAACCGTGCCATCGGCGTACGTTTCGTAGGCTTTCCATTGCAGTTCGGTGGCCTCTGCCGGCGCCATGGCGCTAAACAAAAAATCGTCTTTTAGATCGACGGGTATCTCGCCGCCGGTCCAGGTAATTTCGGTGGCTGATACATCCTCGCCCTCACCGGTAGTACTAACCGCGATATCCCAGCCGGCTTTGGCGTTTGGCCTCACGGAGCGCAAACCATCTGGTATTTCCAATCTAACGCCAACTACCGGCACGTCGCGCTCGTTTGGCACTGATACGCTAAATGTCAGCCTTGACGCGGTCTCTACCTCGGCCGGACGCACCACTACGTGCGCGGACACCGTAGCGACCGACAGGACACTCAGCAGAACAGCGATCAGGCTTACTAGAAATACTTTTTTTATTTGAATGGTCATTTCTTGCCTCCGTTATTGTTTATAGTGTACTGGAGTATCAATTTATATCTACTTATAACCACAATCATTACGACGATTAAGGCGCTCAGCCCGGCAATAATACCAAATTCCGCCCAAACATGACTCGGCGCGTCCTGCGGCGAAGACACGATACCGCGTGACACGCGCTGATTATAAGTAAATATCACGGGATCGCTAGCCGCGTCCGGATTATTAGCGTCGTGGATTGGATAGGCTGCGAGCCGGAGCGTATACACTCCCTGGGTGGGAAAAACATAGCTCGCGGCCAGCGTCTGCTCGCCGCGCACATAAGTAGCAGCTTGAACCTCAGCCTCATCCGCATCAATAATAAAGAGACGATAATAGCGCGTGTTAGTGTTGAGAGCGCTATCTTGGATATCAAAATAAAAATTAGCCTCAGCCCCGGCAATAGGATCATCATCCGGCGTAACGTGCATAATTACGCCTGAATTGCCGCTGTCAGCCCCAATGAATACGTGTGCTGAAGCGGAAGTACCGAGCAGAAGCAAGCTCGCCATTGCTATAAGCAGGCTCGTCAGCATACGTTTCATTAGTGTTCCCTTTCAATTGATGCGTGTTCTTCGCTGTGGCGGCTGTGGTAGCTGGTAACAGTCCTTGGCAAAACTACGATAAACACCATCAACACAACAAACAGGCTGATGAAAATGAGTAAAAACTCCAGCTGGTTCAGACTCTTTACCCATTTACGGATATTTAGCGCGGTACGCCAGGACTCTAAGCCAGCCAGCAGTACCAGCGCGCCAAAAAATACCCAGCGCACCCAGGTGTAAGTCATATGCGTACCAACCGTCCAGACATGCAGGAATACCAAGATCGCGGCCAAATAACCTAGCCGGTGCAGCCATTTCCAGCGCTGAAACGTCATCCATTTGATAACCTTGTCAAACGACGTGAATGCCATTGTCAAAAGCACCAACAAGCCCAGGCCGCCAAATAGTAGCGACAGTTGAAATCGATCGGGCAACAGTAGCAAATTGCCGATGCCGCCCAACTGTCCGAACAAACCCAGCAGCACGTGCAGCAGTGCGAAATACGCCGCTGACACACCAAGCGCCCGGCGCGCGAACAAATACTGGCGCATGAAGCCCTCTTTGCCAAAAATACTGCTAAGAGGGGTTGCCAGCAGCGCGATGTACCAGAAGAACAGTGCTATAAATCCATACACCTGTTGCAGACGAATAACAAAAAGCGTATCGCTACTGACGTTTATGCGCAGATAGGCGGCAGCGATAAAACTCATGATGCCCGCAAGCAGCAAGATATAAAAACGGATATTGTCTACAAACAAGCCGGGGCGTTTACCCCAAATTCTATTTCCCATTGCTCCTCATAGTATAATGTATGGGCAGAGTACTAATACAGGGGGTATGGCTAAATGGGCACAATCTAATACTGCGAGTTTCTTTAAAGACTTAAGGCAATAAAGGAGTATTAGCAATGTCAAAAGACAAAGGCCGCAAAGAAATCAAAAAGCCAAAGAAAGCCAAATAGCCCCAGGGGACTTACGCGATCCGCGTAAGTCCTATCTAATTCGGGTCATTAGGCGCAGATTCGATATATACTGCATCGGGTCAAGATTGGGGTGTGCATTAAGATAACGCATGTGCTTATCAACGAAAGGCATTTTGTTGTCAGGGTATTCCTGTGTATTCGAGCTGTAGCTAACCCCCGTGTTATACAGATTGCTAGCCGCTATTGATTTGAGCGCCTCGATAACCTCTATACCTTCTTCGCTGGTGTAGTAGTTTATCTTCTTTTTGAATGCAGACATACCGCGGCACCTCTCTCTTTGGCAATTAGCTAAGTCTTACGGCCCGCAAATTGCTGCATTAAAACTTGTTATCTATAAGTATACACCTTTGGCGAACAGATTACCACCGGCGCTGACCCATACGCGCTTTTTAATCCGTAAGGGTGAGCAAGCGCCATAGGCTAGCCTAAGGCTACCTATAAAGCGCCCTAGAGGATTAAAAGCGCGTATGGGTCAGTCAGCGGCGCTGGTCTTAATGCGAAACAAAGGTCAACGCGTAGCCGGC
>CAYWFI010000039.1:0-7518 GCA_964458165.1 uncultured Candidatus Saccharibacteria bacterium | reverse complement strand
CTGCCTTGCCAGCCATAGACGACCCAAGCAGCCTCACCCCAGAAGAACAAGATGAGCTTGATGAAGCCCTGTCCGCCTACTACCGCATTGGTGATACATTCACCTATACAGGACCTATTATCCAAGGCATTACTCCCACCCCAGCCTCATACAGCTTTGTACTTGGCGCCAGCACTGAAGACAACACCAAGACCTTCACCTACCCAGGACTTGCCAGTAGTGATGATCCAGACGAGCTGGCAGAGACAGGAGTGTCACAGATGATATGGTTAGCGGCTATTGCTGCCCTAATACTTATTGGCAGTATCTTAGTAAACAGTAGGCATGCCAGGAACTGGTAGGACGGCTTGTTTACTCAATAAGAACATTCAAGTATAATTACCCCTGTTATCTATTCTTCATATATGCCGAGGGGTAAGGAATTGGTAGGTGTTATCAACAGTTGGGGCCAGAGTGGCGGAATTGGTATACGCGCGCGACTCAAAATCGCGTGCCTTACGGCTTGAGGGTTCGAGTCCCTCCTCTGGCACCAATTGTTAATAACAAGACCGCTCCATGGCGGTTTACGATTTACCTTTGATAATCAGCGAGCTTGTAATCGCCTCGAACGGGCGGTTTTTGTTTTGCAGCCAGAATACGCTTGAGCGGGCGGCAGTTTGTACGCGCCAGATTTCCTTGTCTTCGCCTAGTTTCGTACTGCTTACTCTGCCTTGATGTGCTACCACGATGTTGTCCAGCTCTTTAGTAATGATGATAACGGGATATTTAATGGTGAATTCGTGCAACGCCTGCACGAGCAGCATCAGGCCCATGCTGAGTAAAAACGGGGTCTGAAACTTGAGCGCGGTGCCTAGTTTTTGCAATTGCCCTACGCTCAGTACCAATGTGGTCTCCGGCCGGTTGGCCACTAGCTCGGGCTGGCCGTAAAAGTAATCCACGGCGTCTTTGGTTAGCGCCAGCTGGCCGGTGTATTTTTGTACGAAATTTTCAAGCAAAATAGCGGTTTCGGAATTGCGGCCTAAATCTCCGGCTAGTAGTACGGCGTCCGCCCAATTGGACTGGATAAGAAACTCATTCAAAGCGTCGCGGCCAAAACTGCCGGACTGGGGGGTGCTGGGCGCGAATTCGTACGGGCCTAAGGAGCCGATGGTTTTCTTGAGCGCGTCTGGCAGTAGTGTGCGTATGGTTCCTGCTCCGGCCGCTTCCGCCGCGGCATAGGCTTCGCCCGCGGCCGCGAAACCGTGCGCGTTGCCGCCTATAATCAGCAATTTGCCCGAAGAGCGTCTATTCTCCGGCCGTGACCACAGAATATCCTCGAACAGCGGCTTGTCTTGAGTCTGTCTTTGCCAGTAGTCCATAGCTCCATACTACAGAGTGCGCCCCCTTAAGTACACAGAAACCGCGCCGCGCCACTATCTTCTGTACTTCCCTGTTGCGTAACTGTTCAACTAGCCGTATAATAATAAGCTATTAAGTCAAAAGGAGGGCTATATGATAATAACCGCAACGCTACTCATCGCGGTAGGCGTGGTTTCAAGTTTGTTGGGAGTAAAGCTTTTTAGGCTGTTGCTGCCGTTTTTGGGATTGATAACCGGCGTCATAGTCGGTTTTACTGGTTTCCAGGGTATCTTTGGTACCGGTGCCGTGAGTACCGCTATGGCTGTGGTCATCGCGCTGGTTGTCGGATTGCTGCTGGCGGTACTGTCGTACGTGTTCTTTGATCTGGCGGCGATATTCCTTACCATCGTGGTTGGCGCGATGGCGGCTTCATACCTGGGTGTGGCGCTGGGCTTGCGCGAGGACGGCTTCATTGTCTTTATGTTAGCCATTGCCGGCGGTATCTTGGGCGGCGTGCTCGCTGTCCGTTACGCGGTAAGCGTGGGTTTGGTGATAGCTGTCACTTCGCTCCTGGGCGTTGCCTATATTCTGACCGGCCTGATGCTGGTGGTTGGCAGTGTTTCTTTGAACGATATTCAAGAATCAGGCGTAGTACGCACCCTGCTGGAAGTAGTTGACCAGTCGTTCCTGTGGTTCCTGGTCTGGGCAGGCGGTTCAATCATAACGATGCAGCTGCAATACCGGCTCTTGCTGGCGGATATACTCTCCAGCGCGTTTGAATACACTGAAAAACCAGTCCGGAAATAGCAAAATATAAGTCTAAGGAGGATAAATAAGTATGGCAAAAAGTAACAGTAAGCGTATAACCAAAATCAAGGCTTCTACATGGGCGACATTCCAGGGTGCTTTCGCGGGTATCATTGGCTTGGGCGTAGCTATTCTTCACAGTCTTGAATCAACTATTCAGGTGGCAGAGGCAACCGACAGCGTGCTGCGCGGCATGGCCTTCGGCATGGCCACCGGCATTGTCAGCATTATGGTGCTGCCGATGCTTTACTTCGCGTTCGGCTGGCTAATTGGTATCGTGCAGGCGTGGGTTTTCAACGTTGTGCTTGGCGCGGCTGGCGGCCTGGTATTTGACGTAGCAGACGAGTAGATTACATACATCTTGTATCATAAGCTGCCTCCGGTTCGCCTGGGGCAGTTTTTTGATGTTCAGTATTGATCGTAATTCGCATGCCTCGGGTTAGTTCCGGCGAGGTAGTTTATGTTTCAGGGTTCTTTCAGCTTGCTTATGGGATTATACTTACTGCTATGCGTGTGCTTGTTGTAGAAGACGAACCCAAAATCGCGCAGGCGATAAAAAAAGGCCTTCAGGCCGAGACGTTCAGCGTGGACGTAGTAGAGGACAGCGACAGCGGCCTCAGCTACGGCCGCAGTCCGGAGTATGACGTTATTATCCTAGACTGGATGCTCCCGGGCGATATGGACGGTCGCGAGGTGTGTGAAGCCTTGCGGCAAGAAGGTGTCAAAACTCCCATCCTGATGCTAACGGCGCGTGATGCTGCCGAGCACAAGGTCAAAGGGCTCAACAGCGGAGCTGATGACTACCTGGCCAAGCCCTTTGATTTTGACGAGTTGATTGCGCGGCTGTACGCCCTCCTACGTCGGCCGCGCAACCTACTTGGCAACTCTATCCAGGCTGGTGACGTATCCCTCAACCCTGTATCCAAAGAAGTTCTATGCCAGGGCCGCCCCGTAGAGCTAACCGCTAAGGAATTTGCTCTACTGGAGTACCTGCTGCGCCGTGCCGGCAGCGTGGTCAGCAAGGACGACCTTATCACGCACGTCTGGAGTGACGAAGACGACATTCTACCCAACACGGTGGAGGTGTATATTGGCTATTTGCGGCGCAAGCTGGGCGCGCATGTGATTCAAACCAAACGCGGTTTCGGCTACCTAATTCAGTCCTAACCCAGCTTTCTGCAGTACAATACAACTATGTCCTTACCGCATTTTACTATCAGTTCGGCGCGCATACGTCTGACGCTGACATACCTGGTTATTATCATGACGCTGACACTGGGTTTTAGCGCGGTATTTTATAATCAATCCATTGCTGAGGCTGAGCAAAACCTGCAGCGCCAGCAACAGGGCCTGCAAGACTACCTTTACTTCACAAGTCCCGAGACAGTCGCCGGCATTGCCGACGCCCAGTTGACTAATTTCAGAGGTAGTTTATTGAAGCGGCTGGCAATACTGAACGCTGGTATGCTGACTCTGGGCACTATCGTAAGCTACGTATTAGCACGTCGTTCTCTGCGTCCGTTAGAAGAAGCGTTAGCGGCCCAAAGCCGGTTCACGTCCGATGCCGCGCACGAGCTGCGGACACCGTTGACTGCCATCAAAACAGAGACGGAGGTTGCTCTGCGTGGTCGCAAATTGGACAGTACCGAAGCCCGGGCCGTCCTGCGCAGCAATCTGGAGGAAGCCAACAAACTGGAGATACTGACCAACGCCTTGCTCCGCCTGGCCCGCAGCAGCGAGAAAATAGACAAATCCAACTGGCAGGACTATAAACTGGGCGATATTTTAGACGCGGCCCGTGCCCGTTTGGCCGACAAGGCCCGGCAGAGGCACGTTAGCATCAAATTGCCCCGGACAGGGGCTGTAGTGCACGGCGACCCCGACCAACTGATAGAGCTGTTCGTGCCGCTTGTTGGCAACGCTGTCAAGTACAGCCCCGACAAATCGCCGGTCGTGGTCAAAGTCAGGCCTGGCGACGGCAAGGTCCGCGTGGACGTCATTGACCGCGGCATCGGCATCGCTGAGGTTGATCTGCCCCATATCTTTGAGCGCTTCTACCGTGCTGACCCCTCGCGCAATAAAACCCGCGCCGACGGCTATGGCCTGGGCCTGCCCTTAGCCCAGGCAATCGCCGCTGCCCACGGCGGCAAGATCATCGTCAAGAGCAAGTACGGACAAGGCTCTACCTTTACCGTTGAACTTCCTGTCGTCTAGTAGCTCTGGGCCTGTAGTAGATGGGCTTCTAGTTCGTTCAGTCCGTAGAGCGTGTCGCAGGTTGTTTCTCGGTACACGTATAAAGTACGGCCGTCGTTCAGGTTCCTCGTACCGCTCAAGCGCAGCGTGTCACTATCGTCAGTTAGCTTGCTGAATCGCAATGTAAAACCACGCGAACAGGCCTGAGTACCCGGCGCGGCTTCGAACAGATCATCCGTATTGCGTTGTGTGAGCAGTTGGCTTGTCTTGCTTGTCACCAGCAGCCGGCTGGTGACCTGTGCGTGCTGAGGGTTGTCAAAGTACAAGTATCTCATGTCGTCAACGTCATCGTTTTGGGCGGGCAGCTGCAGCCGGAGTTCCTCTATTCTACCGTCGTTGCCCAGATCGGTTTTGATATCGTCCAGGTTGTCTATAGCGGTTTTGATGAGCGTACCCATTTTGAAGGCAGCATGCTCCTGGGTGGCATTCCAGACGTATAAGTTGTACCAGACTTGCGCCGTTACGGCGGCTATCAATACCAGCCCGAATGTGGCCAGCGCGGCGATTTTAAGTTTTGATTTTGATTTTTGTTTTCTAGGCATTAGTCTGCCCTCCTCTGAGTGCCTATTTTAGCACAATACTCACCGGGCAGTGGTCGCTGCCCATTTGGCCGGGGTGGATCTCTGACTTTATGACTCGGGACTTGATGGACTTTGAGACTAGGAAGTAATCTATCCGCCAGCCGACGTTGCGCTCGCGGCTTTTGGCGAAGTGGCTCCACCAGGTGTAGTAGCCGTTGCCCTGTTTGAATATACGGAAAGTATCAACGAATCCGGCGGCCAGCCAGTTGTCAAAACCGCTTCTCTCCTCTGCCGTGAAGCCCTTTTTACCGACATTTGGTTTGGGGTTGGCCAGATCATCTTCGGTATGAGCAACATTCATATCTCCACAGTAGACCACGGGCTTTTTTTGTGCCAGGTCGGCGCAGTACAGCATGACGGCTTTGTCCCATTGCTCACGCAACGGTAGGCGAGTCAGATCATCCTTGGCGTTCGGCGTATAGGCGGTGACAACATAGAAATCGTCAAACTCGGCGGCAATCACCCTGCCCTCGTCGTTACTGTGACCGTAATTATCTAGCACTAACCCGCCGTTTTTTACGAATTCTTCCGGGATGTCGTTGATAATCGCGATCGGCTTGATTTTGGTAAATATCGCCGTGCCGCTGTAGCCCTTTTTGGTTCTCGAAGAATTCCAATATTCTTCGTACTGGGGCAAATCAATCTCGGCTTGCCCCTGCTCTGCCTTGGTCTCTTGTAAACATAGAATATCCGGGTCGTGCTTGGCGACGAACTTCTGAAACTCGCCCTTTTTGATAACCGCCCGGATACCATTCACATTCCACGAATATATTTTCATCCCGTTAGGTCTCACTAAGCTTATAACCATAACTTAACACCTGGACGCGTTTGCATGGTTCAGTCGTATACTGATAACAGAAAGTTTCTTGAGGTCTAACGGGATTCATAGTGTCTAGTATAGCGGAGTTTGTTAGACTAGTAGACAATGGCATACAAACGAGTACTTTTGAAGCTGTCTGGCGAACAGTTGGCTGGCCGCGAGGGCGGCATCGACCCGGAGTTCGTGGCCTGGCTGGCAGCTGAAATCAAAAAAGCTACCGAAACAGGCGTAGAAATGGCCATTGTCGTGGGCGGCGGCAATTTCCTGCGCGGTGCCAATATGGCTGGCGATGGCATCGAACGTCCGACGGCCGACTACATGGGTATGCTGGCTACCGTTATGAACGGTTTGGCGCTGATGGATATGCTGGAGCATCACGGCCAGCCCACACGGCTCCAGACTAACATCCATATCAATCAGGTAGCAGAGCCGTTTATCCGCCGCCGTGCCGTGCGTCACCTTGAGAAAAAGCGGGTTATCATCGTAGCCGGGGGCCTGGGCAAACCCTATCTGACCACCGACACCGCTGCCGCCTCTGTTGCGCTAGAGCTGGACTGCGAAGTTATCCTCAAGGCCACAAAGGTCGATGGAATTTACGATCGCGACCCGGCCCATCACCACGACGCGCGCAAATTCGATACTTTAAGCTACCAAGAAGCGGTCGAAAACCCAGAGGTCAAAGTCATGGATAAAGCCGCGTTAGGTCTTGCTATGGAGCAGAAGATTCCACTGATTGTGTTTGACCTGCACAGTGATGGTAATATTCTACGCGCGGTTTCGGGCGAGCCTATCGGCACCCGCGTTGGCTAATCTTGCTATAATAGTCTTAAACAGGAGATATACATGACAACACAGGAATTTCTGGATCAAAATCTTTGGTGGATAGTTCCGCTTGCTCTCTGGGAGCTTGTGTGGAAAGGTATAGCGCTCTGGAAAGCCGCGCGCGCGAATGCCCGCAATTGGTTTATTGCCCTGCTCTTAATAAATTCGGCCGGCGTGCTTCCTATACTGTATATCTATGTCTTTAGTAAGACTAAGAGCTAATTTCGATTGATTCGCCTATTGCCAGGCGGCGGTATTGGCTGCCGGCTTGTTCGGCGGCTTCTTTCAGATGCGCGTCGTATACTCGCTGGCCGATTTCAGATAGCAAAGCATCATGGGTCGGTATGGTGATATCCGCTTGCGCGTTAAAAACAAAGGCGTAAGCGGCCGAAATATGCAGCCAGGGCGCGCTGGAAGGCGCCATGATTACTTTGACGCGTTTGCCGGCTTGGGCGTACGAATCACCGGGATAAGCTACCAGGCTGTTGACGCAGACACCCAGGTTGGCGACTTGCGGCTTGCCGGGACGCGCCATCTCGTGCAGATCGCCATAAAATCGCAGCTCAAACGGTCCGTTCATGTATGTGTGGCCGCGTGCCGGTTCAATAACACCGGGGTATTCAGTGACTACCTCTCTGGCGCCATAAAATACTACATCAGGGCTGGCGGCTTTGATTTTGTCCAGACTTTCAGGGTTAAAATGGTCGGAATGCACGTGGGTAATCGCTACCGCGGCGACATTGCCGATATCATCGGGTAATTCCGTAAAAACACCCGGGTCGACAATAACTTTCTGCCCTTCTAACTCTAAGACAAAACACGCGTGCCCGTACTTGGTTAGCTTCATAATTCTTTAAGTATATCGTGTTAGCGCAAATCGCGCTGGGCCGAACGCTC
>CAYWFI010000038.1:0-7571 GCA_964458165.1 uncultured Candidatus Saccharibacteria bacterium | reverse complement strand
CCAGCTTCAGCCCGGCACGCGAGACATACTGCTCTTTGGCATGCAGCTTAACCTCAGCCTCGTCAGACACCATCGTACCTGGCTTGGTCAGAATAGTACCGTTTACGCGCACCTGTCCTAAACGGATATAACTCTCCGCCTGGCTGCGCGTCGGCACCAACCCACGGGTAACGAGCTGCTTATCGAGCCGCTGTTTCATATTGTTTCTGTTCTATTACACATGTTACTTATAGCTTCGGTATAGAACTGAACTGGCTCATGATGAATAGAAAAATATCAGTTTCCAGGGTGCCTAAAACATCGTGAACCATACTCAACCCTATTGTGTAGTGATCGCCGTACTCATAGATCATTTGCCGCGCATTTTTACCCGACAGTAATGTTCCATAAAACGTCGCCTTATCATCCATATCCACTTCATTACACTCAAGCTCATCTATGTATTGTTCTCCACCGAAGGTAAGACCAATCTCTTCAGCTTTTCCTTCACTAATCAGTGAGCTAATTTGCCCGTCATTGGTACAATTATTCCTCGAAGCGAAGTCGCTCAAATGACTAAGCTCGTGGGCTATCAATCCAGCAAACGCTTGTCTCTTGCCTGCTAAAAAGTAATCGACGCCAGCTCTTGTAAGTCCCATATTCCTGCCATGCCCCCATCCGTACAAATCTGTATTTGAGAAATTAATAAAGATACGGCTTGGGAGTTTTAGATATTCACCAACTTCATCAGCAACAACCCCTACCTCTTGCAAAATCCGCCTGGCGAATTTTCTCTGACTTCTGGGTGGCATCTCTTCATACCATGTGGCATGAGTTCCTCGTCTTAGCAATACTTCCGACACGTAAAGGTACTATTCTTTCTTCCGTTCGCGATAGGCGCCGGTGGTTGTGTCTACGCTGATGATGTCACCTTGTTTGATGAAAGCTGGAACTTTAACAGTGATACCGGTTTCTAACGTGGCATCCTTGAGCACGCTACTGGTAGTGTCACCTTTGACGACATTCTCGGCATACGTAACCTCCAGATAGACGTTCTTTGGTAATTCGACATTAATAACGCGTCCATCAAATAACTGCGCCTGCACGGGGTCGCCTTCTTTAAGATAGCCAGTCGATTCGCCGATGATATCACTTACAATTTCGAACTGCTCAAACGTGTCGTTATTCATGAAGAAAAACGTTGCGCCATCGTTGTAAAGATACTGCACGGTTTGATTAGTCACGTCAGCGGGTTCGATAGATTCGTTGCCCTTGAACGTTTTAGCCAAAACCTTACCATCTTTGAGGCTCTTGATCTTTACATTCACAATTGAGCCGCCGCGGCCTACGACTTTTTGGTTATAATCCACCACCTTGAACGGCTCGCCGTCCATTTGAAAAATCTGCCCTTTTTTTAGATCCGTAATGCCCATTATTTCTCCTTTTCTATGGCTGCCCATAGGTCGTCTATAAGCTTGTAGTAGGCGGCCATCTCGCTCTCGCTGATAAGGCCGGTCAGGCCAGCCGCGTCAATACCGCCCGCCATTTTCTCGTAGCGCTCCATAATTTCATCGTACGGACGGTTTTTGGCCAGCACCTCGCCAAGCTCGACCACCGATTTGCGTAAACCCTGCAGCATGCTTTCTTTGGACGTGGTGCCGAAGATCGCGGCCGCGTCGTTCAGTTTTATCTTGCCGATCTTATCAAACAGTTCGCGGTTGAGTTCGGTTGCTGATTTCTTAGCCATATTCATATTTTAACTGATTATCAGATTAGCTGCTCGCGAATGTGTTCAGCCAGCGCGCTCAAATGCGCCACGTCAACCGGCCCGAGTAAATCATGTTGGCTGGCGACTAATATTTGCTCGTTCAACAGATTAGCCTGCCTGATGGCTTCATCCAAAAACATTTGTTGTTCAGCGCTGTCATCGGCATGAAAATATCGCTCGGTATTAACACGCAAATTATACGCGCTGTCCTGCAAATCCATCATAGCCTTACGAGGCTCCGTACTCAAGGTATTGAACCGCTTGGCCATCGGCAAAGTTAAGACGAATTTTTCTAACTTTTTCGCCATCTGCGGCAACGTGAGATTATCCACCTTGCCTGGCCTTAGGAATTGGCTACGAAAGGCATGAGAGCCAGATGCCGCGCGCGCTTGATAGCGCGTGCCAACTGACGCTGTTGTGATTCGGTAAGACCAGTCTTCTTACGGGTCTCGATCTGACCGAACTGGTTGACGTAACGCTGCAAGGTCTTGAAGTCCTTGTAGTCAAAATATGCTACATCAGTCCTGTGTTTAAATATCTTCGCCATAATTCCTCCTTCGGAATTTTCAATTTACAATTATCAATTTTCAATCAAAGCCCAATGCCTCAATTTTCAAACGGTTTGCCTCATTGGTTTATTGCAAAATTGAATGAAAATTGAAAATTGGAACGTTTGAAAATTAAATTTGGATGCCTTAAAAAGGTATATCATCCAAATTTATTGGTTCGTCGCCAATATCCTCAATGACAACATCATCTTCCTTTGGCTTCTTGCTAGGCTTGGCAGCCGGAGCAGCACTGTCATCTGATGAATTGCTGCTACCATAGCTGTTATCACCGCCGCCCTCGCCACGGCCACCGAGGAACGTAACATCCTGGGCTACCACCTCAACCTTGCTGCGCTTCTGACCATCTTGCTCCCAGCTGCGGGACTGCAAGCGACCGTTTACCAGTGCCGGGCGGCCTTTAGTTAGGTACTGCGCTACACGTTCGCCAAGCGGCCCCCACGCGACGACATCAATATAGTCGGTGGCTTCCTGCCAATTACCATCCGAGCCCTTATAGCTGCGGTTGAGCGCCAGGCTAAAGCTGCACACGCTCTGACCGCTTGGGATGGTCCGGAGTTCCGGATCCCTGGTTAGATTGCCCATGAGAATGACTTGGTTGAATGACCTTGCCATATATAACCTCCTTGCAGGAACTATGTCCTCGTTATGTTTGTATTCTTAAGGTACGCCCTGCGCGACTTGAGCGCAAGTGTAAAATTTACTCTTCGTCTTCGGACTTTTCGTCCTCGTCGGCCTCAGCCTTTTCGCCGCGTTCGGCGGCTTTGGCGGCTTTTTCAGCCTTCAAAGCCTCGGCCTTAGCCAGCTTCTTAAGATCCGGCTTGGTGATGAGGAACCGCACGACCTCGTCGGTAATATTGAGCGTGTCATTGATCTTTTGTACGCCCTCACCCGGCAATTCCAGCGTGTAGAACACGTAGATCGCGAAGTCTTGTTTGTTAATCGGGTACGCCAGCTTGCGCTTGCCCCAATTATCGGTGTTGGTGATCTTGCCACCGTTATCGGTGAAGATTTTCTCCACCTTGGCCGTAGCTTTTTCGAGGTCGATTTCAAGACCCTGATCAAACAATACGGCTATTTCGTATTGTGCCATTTTATCCTTTCTGAAAGAAAGGGAGATCAGAGATTAAAGAATGAAGATTACAGAGGAAAAACACTTCCATAATCTAAAATCTGTATTCTGTAATCTGCCTTAAACTTCCGTTGGTTCAAGACTGGATAGCTAAGACTTCCAGCCTGAAGTTAGTTAGTAACAGGTATGATTATACCGCCCAACGCTTAAAAGATCAAGCGGCGAGCATTTGTTCTAGCCTGTCAATTAGGAGGGGGCGATATTGTTTGTAGCGCATTTTGTTCTTTATAAGCCTTTGTACCCGAGCCGAAGAATCTCTGGGTATGAGACCCTTTTTCCAAGCGGTTCGATAGAATGGATCAATAGGTTCGGTCGCTTTTTCTATAGCTACCCCCAGTAGCATACCCCCTAATTGATAACGTCGCTGTGTGTTTGGCGTATTTAAAAATTCATCGACCAGTTTGTCATTAACGTCTGTTAAATCTTGGCTTGTGGTGTAGTCTATGAGAAACTTGCGGATTATTTCAGGAGCGGCAATCTTTAGATCTCCGCTAAGCCATAGCGACTGCCTTTGCGCTCTGGTAAGCGGTACCTCATTTGGCTGACCGTCGGTAAATGAAATCGCGCGGTCGGGCACGTAACCAGCGCTGGCCAGGACAACAATACCAAACTGTTGCGCGCGCGTCTTGGGTAGTGGCGGACCGTCGAAGTTGCCGTGGTAGTCAATGTGGTGCTGATGATAATCACTGCGTTGCAGGCGGACATTGCGTACTGCCTTTCCGCCCAAGCCTCCTACCAAAACCGGACTTCTTCTGGGATGAAAATGATGATGCAAATCAGTTTCAGGCAGGTTGTTGGCGCGTCGTTCTGTTCGAATTGGCGCCAATGGCAGCGGCATGCCTATTTCGTCAACTGGCGTGTACCTAAAATCCGGATTCGCTTGGGGCTGAGGGGGTGCTGGCGCGGTTTCGGGTGTGTGCGCCAGCTCGGGCATACTAGTCCCTTGTTCCCATGATTTTAGTACTTTTGATTTTTACCATAATCATATTTACCCTGATGATAGCGCCACGCGGAGCCATTTGCAAGCCCCGTAGTAGATTTTTGTGCGAGTTTGCCCCGGGGAAAACTCAGGCAATTTCAAATAAATTGCTCACAAAAGCTCACTACGGGGCAAGTGCTTTTAGCTGTCTTCCGGTTCTATGGGTTGGTCGGTTTCCCCGCCGCCAAACACATCGTCCATGCTGCTTACCAGCACCTCGCGCGGGCGGGAGCCGTCAGCCGGGCTGATAATACCCTGTTCTTCCATCTGCTCAATCAGCCGGGCGGCCTTGCCGTAGCCAATGCGCAGGCGGCGCTGCAGCAAGGATGTTGAGGCCTTTCGTGCCTCTAGCACCACGTGTACCGCGTCTTTGAATTCGGCTTCATCGCCCTGTGAACCATCGTTACTGTAATCCGCAACCACGCCGCCCTTGCCTATCTGTACCGGCTGGCTAACGACCTCGTCGTCATATTGCGGCGGTCTTTGCATGCGCAAGAAATCTGTCACGGCATTGGTTTCTTCATCGGTAATTAACGCTCCTTGGACACGCTTGGCTTTGGGCATATCAGCTGTCACGTACAACATGTCGCCCATACCTAGTAATTTTTCGGCGCCAACGCCATCTATAATCGTACGACTGTCTACCTGGCTGTTGACGGTAAAAGCAATCCGCGCCGGAATGTTTGCCTTAATAAGACCGGTTATGACATCTACAGATGGACGCTGCGTGGCCAGCACCAGGTGGATACCCACCGCCCGGGCCTTTTGGGCAATTCGCACGATCAGGGCCTCTACGTCACGCGCCGCCATCATCATAAGATCGGCCAGCTCGTCAATCACGATTACGATGTACGGCATGCCCTCTTCTTTCATGACATTGTTGTATTCGGCGATATTGCGCTTCTTGTTCTCGGCCAGGGTACGGTAGCGGCGCTCCATCTCGGCCACCGCCCATTTGAGGGCGCTAATGCACTTTTCCGGCTCAGTTATAACAGGTGTGAGCAAATGCGGAATGTCCTGATACGGCGCCATTTCAACCTGCTTGGGATCAACCAGAATAAGCTTGAGGTCGCTTGGGCTGTTGCGGTACAACAGGCTGGTCAGCAGCGCGTTTATCATCACAGACTTACCAGAGCCGGTCTGGCCGGCCACCAACAGGTGCGGCATTTTGTCCAAAGCGCCGACAATCGGCGTACCGGCAATGTCTTTACCAACGGCAATACCCAGCGGACTGGCCAGACTTTTCCATTCCGGCGCGTTTAGGATACTGGATACACGTACTGTGGCGGATTTGACGTTCGGCACCTCTACACCCACCGCCTTTTTGCCTGGGATTGGCGCTTCCATACGGATGGCATTGGCGCCAAGGTCAAGGGCAATATTACTATCCAGTGCCGTGATTTTGCTCAATTTAACACCGGCTGGGGGCTTGAGCGTATACTGTGTGACGCGCGGACCAATGTTAGCACCCTCCATCTCAACCGCGATATTAAAGTGCTCCAGCGTTTCCTGTATAACGGCGGCGTTGGCCTCTACATCACCCGGGTCGGCCTTGTCTTGCTTTTGGTTCAATAAGTCAATTCCTGGGAACTGCCAGTCCGGGTCGCTGGCTACTGTTAGAGCGGAATGGTCCTCTGACTTGGTCAGCTTGGCTGGTACCGTGTTTTTCAGGCTGGCCGCGCCTTTGTGATGCTCAACCGGAACACCCTCGTTCATCTGGAAGTTGCGCTGTTTGGAACTCAGTTCTGTCATTTGGGCTTCTTCGTCCGTGTGCTCACGCCGTTTGAACGGTTTCACTATACCGCCCAGCACTAACGGCGAAATCCCAAAACTAAAGAAAAACGCCAGCATAGCCAGCACAAAGAATAAAACGCTGGCCGGAGCCGGGCTCAATGCTGCCAGCATCATCTGCCCGGTAACCGTGCCGACATTGCCGCCGTTGCCGCCCTCGTAGCTACCGTCGCCAAGCTGGTTGGCAAAACTGGTAAACAACAGCCCTGACAGGAACACCAGCAAAAATACCATGCTAAACGCGTTGCTCAGCGGCACCCGGTGGTCCTCGCTTTTAAATTTGAGCACGCCAAAATAGACGAATGCCACTGGCACCAGCCAGGCCGCCCAGCCAAACGCCCAGTAGAACCCGTCAAACATGCCAGCAGGCAATGCCCCGCCGGCACCAAAACCGCCCAATATCAGGAACACCGCGGCCAAAAACAACAGTACAGCGGCAGCCTGGCGCCAGAACAGATTCGGCTCGTGGACTTCTACTGATTTTTTACTTCGTTTTTTCTTTTTTGCCATGATTCTTACTATTATATACGCTTTTGGTATTTTTCTACTCTTTATCGAGTATGGGCTCACTTTCGTCAGCACTGCCGCGAACACGCTGGACTGTATCCTCTGCGATATCAAATGTGCTTATTCTGCCAAGATTACGATAGTATTCTCGAATCACCATATCCTCATCCAATCTGTTACGCTTGATAATAGCATCGCACTCATCAGGTGTAAGTATTCGTTGATTTGGTGATTGCCTGTCGTAGTTCATGATAGTCATTATATCAAACTGTTCGCCTTTTGTCAATACTTGAGCGGAGAAACACTTACCTTCTCTGGGACTACAAAAATAATTAGCGACGTTTACTAAAGTGTTTGTACACCATCGAACGGTGCTGGATGGCGAAGATTCTAATCTGTTCGCCCTCAATCCTAAACACCACGCGATAATCACCCACCCTGAGCTTGCGGTAATTCTTGAGCGAGCGGCGTAGCGGCTTGCCATATACGTCCGGACGCGTCATGAGTTTACCCTCTATAGCCAGGCGGATTTTGGCACGCCAGGCCGGACTGAGTTTGGGTATGTCCTTTTTCACCACCTCTTCGTGATAGAGAATGGTATACATGACTAGATGTTAAAAGCGTCCTCATGACTTATAAAACGCGCGCCTTTGGTGTCGCGCTGTTTGGCAATCTTGCCCCACACCTGGTCTTCCTCAAGTTCAAGCGCGATTTCCAACAAATTTGCCGCCTTGGTAGCGGCTGGCATCTGGTCGCGCTTGGCAATACTGTCCAGTGCCCGCCTTGTGTCGTCCGGCAAGCTGATATTTATCCGTGATTTCGTAGTAGCCATAGAGTAAGTGTATCAAA
>CAYWFI010000037.1:0-7680 GCA_964458165.1 uncultured Candidatus Saccharibacteria bacterium | reverse complement strand
ACCGTTGGCGGTGCGGCCGGCGGCGGTTATACCCGGGTTTGATCCTGTTATATTGATACGGTTAATAGAGATTTCGCTAAAGTTTATGCCGGTGGCAGAAATAATACCGTTAACATTCAGGTTGCCCCCGATAGTCGCCTGTCCGCCGATATCCAACCGCCCGCCCGCGTTTATGTTGCCGGCTACGTCCAGATTATTGCCCAGCGTCGCGGCTCCTACTACGTCCAGTACGCCGCCGATTGATACGTTACCTGCCGCCTGCAAGTCGTTGGTAGCTAACGAACCGAAATTACCAGCCCCGCCGGCCTGGATGCTCGGTATACTAAGCGGCCCGCCGATTCTAAGCGCTCCGGCCACGTCCAATGTATCGCGCATGACCACCTTGCCGCTGATAACGGCGTTTGACTCGATAGTCAGTATCTGGCGCGGGTCGCCGACGGTGGCGTCAGAGGTCATTAGCTCTTCTAATGCCGCTTCAGTCAGCTCCGTGGTGGTTAGGCGGATTTCGGTTTCGCGCTGGTTCATAAAGTACAGTACCCCATAGGCTACTCCGGCCACCACCACCACTAGTACAAAAAGTATTAAATAAATATTAACCTTACCCAGCAGCTTTTTGATGCCCTTGGCCTCAGGTTTTTTGGGGCTAGCGCCAGGGGCGGCGTCATTAGTGGAATCGTCGGCCATAGCATCGACCGCGGATCTCTTAGGGCCGGATTCCAGCGAATCATCGGCATTCGCGACCTGACCCATCAGCTCTTCGGGCGACTTGTCGGACTTTTGGTTCGCGGCTACGCCGTCAGCCGAATTTTCGGTTGTTTTGTCTTCTTCTTTCATCCCGTCAGAATCCACTCATTATTACTCGTCCGTAGGCGTCTGAAACGATTCGCGGCACTTCAACCGTCGGTAAACATGCGATCGTCTTTTGGATTCCTACGGGATTCATAAATATATGTCTTTAGTTCATATCATACTACAATCCCCGTCAAATCATAAGCAGGTTGCGGGTACCCTATAGTTCGTGGCACAATTGTGGCATGATTCGCAGTGTGTTTCGGGCGGGGCTGGTGCTGGCTCTGTTGGTGTTATCCGTACCAGCATTCGCCAGTGCTCAGTTTACTTCGCCCGGCTATGAAATAGACGAAATCTTTCTTGGCAGCGGCGGCGAGCTAGACGCCTGTTCAGATGATTTCTGCGCTGACCAATCGCTTGGCGGCGTTAGCGGCAATGTCAGCAGCCCAAACTATATCCTGGAGGGCGGTTTTGGTACCCCGGGCGAACCCTCTATAGCCGTGACGGTCAGTAATACGACTGTTGATCTTGGCGTACTTAATATATCCGGTACGGCCGCGGCCAGCTCTAATTTTACGGTCACTAGCTATCTGACAGCTGGCTATATTGTGCGTATCAACGGCAATCCACCCACTAACTCGACCGGCTTGGGTACGCACTCGCTTACACCCCTCAACGCGCCAAACCCCTCAATACCGGGCGAAGAACAGTTTGGTATCAACCTGGTAGCTAACTCAGAACCCGGCATTGGCGCCAACCCGGTGCAATATCCCGACGACACCTTTGCTTACGGCGAGCCGGAAATCGGCTACGACCAAGAGGATTATTTCAAATACGTTAGCGGCGACATCGTCGCCAAAAGCGAGGTAGAAACAGGGCAAACGTACTACACCATGTCTATCATAGCCAACATCGCCGCCAACACCCCGGGTGGCCGTTACCAGACCGTCCTGGTCGTCCAGGCCATCGCCACGTTCTAAGCCGCAAGTAATTTACTGTTTACTATTCACCGTTTATCGTGCGTTTTCCGTTTCCTATTTAGCAACAGACCAATGAGGTAAACAGTGAACAGTGAATGGTAAACGGTGGACGCAAGGCGCCCGCCTGTGGATAAGTTAACAACAATTCCCTTGCATTGGCATAAGGGGTTTGGTATTGTACCCGCTAGGTAACACCTAAAATAAACAGTTAAAACAAAAGGAGAAATATATGAGTGAAACTCATACAATTTCGCTGAAACGGACGAGTACACTGCTGGCAGCATTGCTGTTTATGGCTATGCTGACAGTAGCAAACTTCTCGGCCTGGTTCAGCGCTAAAGCAGGCGCGGCGCAGCTAACGAGCCGCAGTCTGACACTAAGTAGTACCCTGGCGGGTGACGTAGGCACTACGACCCCCGCGGGCAGCGAAACTAACGGTGCTGCTGCTGTGCACACCTTCACGTTTGATAAATCTGATACCGCGGTACTGGGAATTCAGCTGCAGTATTGTACTGATCCGCTAAGTGACCCGTGTGTACAACCTACGGGTATCGACGCTAGCGCAGCAGTGATTACGTCGACAGCGCTCGGTGCTATATCGGCATCCGGCACAAACAACGCCTTCAATAGAGGTTTTAGTTTTGCTTCCAATACCGCTGAAGAAGATATTGATATTGTCCTGACAGGTGTCGTCAACCCGACTGTTGTTGGTACATTCTTCGTACGTATCGCTACGTATAGCGCTGCTGGTACGCCATTTCTCGTTGGAAACCTTGTGGATGAAGGTAACGTAGCCAGTGCCATCACAGAGGGCATCTACATTACCGCTCGTGTCAAGGAAACACTTGGCTTCTCAACAACCGGCGCTGTTGCGGTAGGCGGCGGCAACGGTATTGTCGCCCCGGACGCTACTTGCGAACCGCTTACTGGCTTGGGAGTAATTACGCTGGGCGACCCGACGGAAAATGTGCTAGACCTTACCAATGTCTACGATAACTACTCGGCTTTCCGTGTCTATACCAACGCCCTGAGCGGCATAAGCATTACGTACGAGGGCGAAACACTGGAATCTTCTGGTGGCAATGATATCAACCCTCGTGGCGCCACCGCTGGCGCGATTGCCCCTGGTAACGAATGGTTTGGTCTGGCCGTGGACGGCACTGTCGGTGGTCAGGATAACGTTGCCATTAACAGCATGACCGCTCTAGGAGACTTCACCAATGCCAATATTGCCGCGGATTGGGGAGCCGACCCTGGCGAACTTGAAATAGGCGCTCAATACGCAGGCGGCGGTACCTACGCCTTCGTCGCGGGTACGCCCACTCCTATCGCGAGCTCTACTGGCTACGTAAACTGTACTACGGTACCTGTAAAATACGCAGCTGCTATCGAACCGCTGACCGCTCCTGGTGTCTATACTACAACCGTTGTTTACACCGCGGTTCCTACCTACTAATCTGACATAGTTCAAATACCCCTAAAAAGCACATAGTTGCTACCAAAAGGGCACAGCCCCTACAACTAAAAACAGAACATAGATTCTAAACCAAAACCGACCCCCCAGGACATAGTTCCTCCCAAGGGGTCGGTTTTACTTTGTCTACAACAGATAAGGTAGTGTAGAATACCAAGCATGAGTCCCGTAGGAACCCAAAGGACTAACAAAGATCATTTAACGACTGAACAGCTGGTGGGCGATTCGACCGTCTGCCGGTTAAGTACGGTATGGTGGGTTCTGACGGGATGAGCGTTAAGCGGTTCGTGTTTGTTGCTATGCTGGCGGTAGTTTTTTTGGGCGGCGTGTTCGCTGTCACGGCAAGCGCGCAGTCGCAGCCCAGGCTACTGAACCGCAGTCTTGACATACACACCTCCGAGCCGGGAGCCATTACGGACTATACTTTCAGCTGGCAGCTGCCCAGCAGCATGATGGTAGGTTCGATACTTTTTGAGCTATGCGGTGATCCTTACCTGGTGGACACTTGTTCTTTCGTACCGGCTGGCGACTTCTCGGGGGCGGTCTTGGCCAGCCAGACGGGCGCAGTAACTGGGTTTGGCATAGCCAGCCAAACCACCGATGAAATTATAATGACGCGCGCGCCAAGTATCGGCGGTACGGGCCAGTCTACCTACACGTTCACGAATATTCAAAACCCAACTGGCATACACGCCGCTTTCTTTGTCCGGGTGTATGTGTACCCCACGGCCGACGCCAGCGGACCGCCCAATGTATACGCGGCGGTGGCCAGCGCCACCGCCAGTCCGATTATGATAAACTCCGAAGTGCCGCCGATACTGTTCTTCTGCGCGGCCCTGACGATTGACGAGTGGTGCGAGGACGTAAACGGCAATTTCATTGATTATGACGAATTATCACCACTGGTAGAAGACGCGGCGGTGTCGCAATTTGGCGTGGCTACCAATGCGGTGGGCGGCTATGTCGTGACTATAAACGGCAATACCATGACCGCAGGCAACAGGTTTATAGAGGCTCTAGGCGTCCCGGCCCCAAACACTCCCGGGGTCTCGCAATTTGGCCTCAACCTGCGTGCCAACACTGACCCGCCTAACGGGCAAGACACCTATGGCGCGGGCATAGGGTTTGTAGCGGCAGATTACGACACGCCCGATCTGTTCAAATACACCGATGGCGATGTTGTAGCCAGTGCTGTGACCGGCACATTGTTCAACACCTTTACCGTAACCTATATTGTTAATGTTCCCGAGGACCAGCCAAGTGGTGTATATAACACCACAATTGCCTATATTTGCACGGCGGCGTTTTGATGTTACACTAGGTCTAATTTGCTAATGTTTACAACAAAGAAGGGGTTTATGAAAAGATTCATCAGGGTTTTCGCGGTATTTGGCGTATTGTCTGGTTTGTTGGTTGCCCAACTGGGTCAGCTTAACGCGCAGTCTAACGCGCTAGCCATATCGCCACGCAAGGATTACAACCTTCGTCCCGGCGAATCAGTTAACGATACGTTGACGGTAACTAACCGCAATACCCAGGAACCACTGAATCTGGACCTAAGAGTCGTTGATTTCCAGGCGCAAGACGAATCCGGCACGCCCCAGCTGATGCGCAGCAGCACCGAGCGTACGCCTTGGTCGCTTAAGAACTATATTGATATGCCGCAGCAGGTAACGATAGAACCGGGCGAGACTGTACGCATACCAATAACCATATCAATGCCCAGTGATATTGGTGCCGGCAGCTACTATAGCGCTATCGAATACGCTGCCGTCGGACCGACCGCGGAAGATCAGGTCAATATAGCCGCATCTGGCGTAAGTTTGGTATTCGTGAACGTGCCAGGCCAGGCCAAGCAGCAACTGACCTTTATGCAATTCGGTACGTTCGTGCCGGACAACAGTCCTAACGGCGGCTCGTTCCGGGGGATATTCTTTAGCGAGCGTCCCAAGGTGCTGGCTTACCGGCTTAAAAACGAAGGTAACGTAGCCGAGCAGCCAAACGCTTCGATCGTAGTCAAAAACTTCTCTGGTGACACCATATACACCATTACCGATGCCAACCCCAAGGATCAACTGGCGTTACGCGGCCAAACCCGCCGTTTTGAGGCTTGTATCGTACCCGAGAATGTTAACCAAACGACTGATAGCGGGGCAGACCTGAATGCTGTTGTCTGCGGTGACACCAACCTGAGCCCCGGCCGCTATACGGCCGAGCTAACTGTTATATATGGCGAGAACGGCAACGAAACACGCGAGATCAACGCCAAAGCCACATTCTGGTATCTGCCGTGGTGGTTTATCGGTCTTGTGCTAGCGGGCTTGGCGATTGTAGCGGGTATTATCGTGTACATTGTTCGCCGGATAAAGGATGTACGCAGCCGCAAAACCCGCCGCCGCTAGTACTGGCCGGGCACGGCGCGTCGTACGCGGACCTTGTGGTAAGATAGGTTAAACGCTTATGAAAAAACTTCTCATAACACTAGCGGGTGTGGTTGGTATATTCGGCCTGCTTGGTTCGTCTGCCTTTGCCGCTGTACCTCCGCTGGTTAACCCAAACGACCAGGGTATTGGTATGCAGGGTCGCATCCAGCAACCGCCGCCATCTGAGGCGCCGACTATATCAATTCCTGCTGACGGTACGGTGTTTGAGTCGATACCCATTACCGTAACGGGCTTGTGTACCGACACGCTGCTGATACGGGTATTTAAAAACAATGTGTTTGCCGGCTCAGCCATATGCGACGGCGGTAGTTACGAACTGCAGATAGATCTGTTTCCGGGCCAGAACGAACTAGTAGCCCGCCAATATGATGACCTTGACCAAGCCAGTCCTGAATCCAACAGGCGCACCGTGTTATACGCGATTGACGTGCCGTTGGTACCGGGTTCGCCCGATCAAGTGGCCCAGCGTATCACGCTGACCACCAACTTTGCCCGCCGCGGCGCCGACCCGGGCCAGGAATTGACCTGGCCGATAACTATCAGCGGCGGACGCGGTCCGTACGCCGTCAGCATAGACTGGGGTGATGGCAAAAACGATCTGCTTACCCAAAACGCCGCCGGTACTTTTGACATTAAACATATCTACGAAAGGCCTGGTGTCTACCGCGTTATTATCAAAGCCACCGACGCCAGCGGCGAATCCGCCTTTCTGCAATTAGTAGCAATAGCCAACGGCGCGCTGGCGACCGGCGCGTCAACGGACATTGATGCCGCGCCTTCCGTGGTGCGTACTAAAGTATTATGGCAGCCGGCACTGATTATCTTTCCGCTACTGCTCAGTTCGTTTTGGCTGGGTAAGAAGTATCAGCTCAAGCGCGTGCGTTACCGCATGAAGCACCGTATCGTCCCCATCGACAAATAACCTCGGACCTCTCACCGCAATAACCTGTTACCGTGCAGAGCACGCTGCCTGTCATTGCTGATGGCACATCTGACTATTTTTTCTGTGTTGCTCGCTTCACCGTATTATGGATACGGCTCGTTCCGCTACGCGAAAGAAATAGCCAGCTGCGCTCATCTGCGAAGCCCGAGGCCCACCTTGCCTAAAGGTTTAAAAACAAGAGCAATTTTGATAAAATAGGACAAATATGGCAAAGAAAGTTTATGTCGGCCTCAGCGGAGGCGTGGATTCCAGCGTGACCGCTGCTCTGTTGAAAGAGCAGGGGTACGACGTCACGGGCGTGTATATGAAGAACTGGAGCCAGGACCTGCCCGGTTTTGAGTGCCCGTGGAAACAGGATTTTACGGATGCCAAGCGCGTGGCGGTACAACTTGGCATACCATTTAAACTTTATGATTTTGAAAAGGACTACCGCCAAAAAGTCGTTGACTATATGGTGGCCGAATACCAGGCCGGCCGTACGCCCAACCCCGACATTATGTGTAATCAGGAGATTAAGTTTAAGCTATTTCTTGAAACAGCACTCGAAGACGGGGCAGATATGATCGCCACCGGCCACTACGCGCGCGCAGCGCGAATTAAAAGCCAAAAGTCAAAAGTCCATCAAGTCGAGCTACATAAAGCCAATGACGAGAATAAGGATCAGACATATTTTCTGTACCGTGTGACAGAAGAAGCGCTAAGCAAAACACTGTTTCCGCTTGGTGATTACACGAAGCCCCAGGTGCGGGAGCTGGCTAAAAAGTTCGGCCTCATTACCGCTGTTAAAAAAGAGAGTATGGGCATTTGCTTTGTCGGGAAAGTCGGCATAAAAGAGTTCTTGTCGCACGAGCTGGGTGAACAGCCCTATGGTGACATTATTGACCAATCTGCTGGACAGCAGAGGCGAGTACTTGGCCGGCATGACGGCGCTATATTCTACACTATCGGCCAGAGGCACGGGCTGGGCGTGGGCGCTGGCCTGCCGTATTACGTCACTGGCAAGGATATGGCCAAAAACGAAGTATACGTAACGACTGATTTGAACGATAA
>CAYWFI010000036.1:0-7836 GCA_964458165.1 uncultured Candidatus Saccharibacteria bacterium | reverse complement strand
ACCTGCTGGCGATGGGAGGCGCTGGATTGCTGTATAAGCTGATCCATTCGTTGGGCGGTGGAGCTGTTGGCAGTATCAAAAATATCATCAGAAGCAGTGACATCCGTCGCCGGTACGTCCTGAGGCAACGACATCGGGTCAACCAAGCGGTCAGAAGCGGCATCCGCGCCAAGGTACCCCGGTTGCGTAAACAGATTGGTATTGACGTTTTTTACCGCCCAGCCGCGGCTATCAACAGTGTTGGCCAAGGCGTGCAGGCGGCTTTTTACTTCTGTCTGGCTTAGGCCGTCAGTGTACACATGAACCTCCCTCTTGGGGGCCGTTATAGTAACCAGATCGCTTATGCCGTCCTGGTTCCAAATACGCTGTCTCGGTTTGAACAGAAAATTAAGCCGTGCCAACAGCCATACCTCGCTAGGTTGGTCGCGGCCGATTGGCGCCGCCAAAAATCCAAACAACAACATAGGCAACACCAGGGCCACAATAAGCGGTACCTTAACAAATGCCGGCGCCGGGCTGGTGATAATTAGAAACTGCACAAACCCCATACCGACAAATACTGCCGCGAATATAAACTGCTTTAGCGATAATGGGCCTAGCAGCTTATCATCGGCTTCAATATCTTGAAGTACCTTGTACGTTGCCATCTTGTATACAAGTATCGGGTATCAGGGCACAAGTTTCAAGCCCACCCACCTGGACTGACTGTTTATTGACCTTCGTTTTGCTGAGCTTCTTGCTGTTGGCGCAAGTATTCTTGCTGCTGCTGATCAGTCATATTTGCAAACTCTGCCGGAGTGACTGAGCGGCCAGCCCCAAACTCACGACGGTGCTCAAGGAATGTCTTGTTGCCGCGGACGCTCTCAACATCTTCACGTACGGTTGCGCGGCGCATGATACCACCCTCCCCTTCGATAATACGAGGGCTGATCTCGAGACTCATAAGACCTTGGGCAATAATCTCTTGTACTTCTGGTGACGAGTATTGAGCTTGGTCATAGATAGACGCGACCTTGGCGAGTTGCTGTTCAATCGCGGCTTGGTTGCCATCTCGGTAGGCCGCTTCAAGCTGGGCGCGCACCATAGGGAGCACTTTGTCTCTGATTTGCTTTGGTTTCATGCCGGCAATACCGCGTGATTCGGTAGATTTGATGGTCATCTCGACAACAGAATTGGTTGTCGCTGTCTGGGCGTTATCAAGCGCGCTTACATAAGCTGCCTCACCGCCACCAGATCTAAAGGTTTCCTCGGCGGCAATCTCAGTGTGGTACTGAAGCTCCATTGCCTCTCGGCGAGCGCCAAATCCACCACCTTTAAGGTCGCTACGACCAGCTCGTTCCGCGGTACCGCGCATCTCGGCCAGCATGGTGGCCGCCAAGCGGCGATTGTTGCCAACGGTTTCGTTGATGGCGGCGTCCATCTCACCCGCCCCGCCGCCAAAGCCGGTGCCGGTACCAGGAATACTAAGCACAGCGGCAAGATTGAACACATCCTGGGATGTACTAGCACGGGCGTGCATGACTGATTGTATGTCTTCTTCTCCGTAGCCTCTTGACGACATGTAGGCACGTACGGCATTCTCGGATCCATCGCGCCTTACGCGTCTTGATAGGTCTGTCGTTGCTCTACCAGATACATCAACGTACTGACCCTGGCCGTTGCGCACGTAGCCGCGGCCGCTTCTACCGGCCTCGCCGTAATCTTCATTGCCCAGCAGTACAGAGAGCGCCTCGTTCTCTTTCATTTCTTTATGAGCAGCGTGCAAATTATTGGTACCAAGGGCCGAATCAAGGCGAGCTTTTCGCTTCTTTCTGTCGAGAGCAAAACCAGCCGCCCCGATATTAGACAGTCTTTCGGTTCTGGTATTGAGTTTGCCCCGGAATGAGTCTTCACCAACTTTTCCAAACATCGCGCCGCCCTTGCGGCGTTCGTTCCAGCCGCCCCATCTCTCGCCCCGGTTCTTCTTCATGCGGTCAAACAGACCTTTTTCGGAGTTATTGACCATGCCAGCCAGGTTGGCAAACACACCGCCGGCAAACTTGAAGGCAAATGGTATAAACGCGTACGGCAGAATATAAGCAGTTAGTTTCAACAAGGGCATTAGCAGCGACTCCAGGCCAGCCCCACCGGATGAATCAATCAAGAACGCGAAGATTCGGCCGGCACCAATGATAATCATTATCAGAGGGAACATTATCAGCAGCTTGCTGAACGTGTTCCACCATAATTTCCACATCCCGTCGTTGCCCGGAAACACCCAGGCCAGAATTGCCACGGGCGCGAGCAATACGCCCGCCAGGATAAACATCTCTCTCATAACAAGTACCAGGAAAGCACCTAGCACAAACAGCACCGCGGGCATTAGGTATAGAAGCAATATAGCTAAACCGCCCTTGCTAGCAGCCAGTAAAGCAAGCCCTGTTAGTGGTCCAAGCACTGCCACCCACTGCACAAACCCGCTGCCTATACTGCTAGCAACATCACCCGCATTGTCACTACTGGCACTGAACAGCGTATTTAGGCTCATGTTGCTCTCCATGCCAAACGGCGCTGTCATGAGACCCAATACGCCGGCACCAATGACATTAAAGAACCCTATAAGGAACGTCGTAATATACCACGACAGCGTAATGAATATCACCGCTACAACCATCCGCGGCAAAGCCTTTTTGATAGTGTAAGCACTAAATACTTCGAAACCCAGCGCCGTGCCAATAACCATCACCAGCATAATGGGGATCAGGATGATATACGCCAGGTTACGGAAGTTAGCCCAGGCAGCGCGTAACCGAGGGTTAGCGTAGCGGTCTTCGCCAACCTCTAGCAGAGCCTGAATACGCTCATCGAGCCAGCCTATAGCGCCGGCCATAAAGCTCACTAGCGGGCAGGCTGCCCACGCCCAGTTGCCTATAGACTCGCATGAGCTGTTTTCGTCGGCGGCAGGCGGGGTATTAAAATGCTGCGTAAACAGCGAGCTGTTACCGATAGTGATAGGCACCGTCGGTATGGGGCTGGGCATCCGTAGATTGCCCTGGTCTGGTGTGGTGCTGGCAACTTCTATGCGTCCGCTGCTGTTCTGTTTGGCGAACTCGTAGGTAGATTGCGGTACATGGCACCAATATGATGTAAAACTTGATCCCGAGCCAGACGCCTGATCTACCTCGGCAATAGCCAGTACCGTGCCCGTAGCACCCGATCCACAGATGTTGGGCCGAGCTGTAGTATCAATCGTTTCGTAGGTGTAAGTTGGGGCGGCGGAAGCGGTCTGAGTGCCCAAGGATGCCACAAACAAAGCGGTGCTGAATAAAACCAGCAACGACAGCAGGCCCACCCCGAGCCGGCGTAAGTATCCCATTTCTTACATATATTAACATATCTGTCCACCTTTTTCAATGGTAAAACGACCTATTTTACCATATTTTGAGAGACATCGTTTTTCTGCTTTTAAAGAGTAGGTTAAGCCTTTGCCAAGAGTAGTGAGGTAATCTAGGGTTGGAGTGTATAGACCTCTGGCCGCTAAATAAAGTTAAGACCCCCCGCCTGGGGTGCCTCCAGATGGATCGGGGGGTGGTGCGGCAGCGTCTGCGGCAGCCCCGGCTAAATGTGCGTCACGTGCACTAGAATACTCTCTGACTCTATTATGGAAGTCGGGATGATTGTATTCGTCGCTTCTCACTACATCCAAGTACTGTCTGACAGTAGCATCAAACTCCTCGGTCACTGCTTCTTGCCGCTTCTTGCCGGTAGCAGGATCAGTAACCTCTCTTGTAATAACCTGACCATTAGTGTCCCGAGCGGCTCTGGTTAAGGTTATGCCTGTTGGTGCAGCGAACACTTCATTTGCCCATTCTTCTCCTTTCCTAGGAGATACACTGGATAACGTAGTATGTATATTCGCAACATCTGCCATGGCTTTGTCTATTAGTGTCTGGTCACCACTTGCAAGCGCATCACTAAGATTAACCTGTGCTTGCTGGGCAAACCCCTCGACAGTGCGCTGGTGGCTGCCAAGCACGTCGCGTGGATCGGCTCCATGGAAAGCCCCGGCAAGCTGCTGACCTGCGGTTGCTTCGCCTGCAGCAAACTGTATGGTTTCGTTAAACCCGTTGGAACTGTAGTCTGCCCTGCCCCGATTGGCCTTCATCCAACCAGCAGCGTCTACGGCCGTAAAGTGTCCGGCAGCGATACCTCGCTGAATATCCTGCTGCATTTGTGCGAGGCCTGCTTCGCCTGCATCATAGGCGGTGTTTGAGGCTGCAATGCGGAATTTCGTGGCGCTAGCTGCCATCTGCTTGCTGCCCACCTTGTAGCCGATAGCTTGTTCTGCGCGGTTGAGCGCATCCTCTGCATCTGCCCGGCTCCTACCGGTATTGGCCATATATTGCCTGACAAAATCGTTTCTAGTCATACCCTCTTGAGCCAATAGCTCCGAAGCGTCATCGTCATTGTATGCACGAGCAGCACTACCGTCCTTTAATTTCTCGTCAGCAGTTGCTTCCAGCCCTTTCATGTTGGACTCATCCCAACGACTCCTGCCTCGTCTGGTCATACTCAAGCCACCCTGCTTAGCATTAGCGCCTCGCCTATACATATTATTAAACCTACCGCGTAAATTGCCAGCGTTACCACCGCGGAAAATACCCTCGTCTTTAGCACGTTGTCGCTTGTTGGCGCGGGTTTCTTTCATCTTGGCGAACATACCCTTTTCTTTGTCCTGGGCCATTCCCGTTATGGTAGCGAACATGCCGCCGGCCATCTTGAAAGTAAACGGTATGAACGCGTAAGGTAGTATATAAGCGGCTAGTATAAATAACGGTGTCAAGAACCAGTTATCAATTCCGCCATCGTCCACAGGTCCCGCAACGATTGCCGCGAAAACCCGGCCGATAGCAATAACACCCATAATTATGGGGAACATCATAAGTAACTTAGAGAAAGCGCTCCACCAGCCTTTCCATAATTTGTCGTTACCTGGGAATATCCAGGCCAGAATTGCCAGCGGGGCTAGTAGTGCCAGGACAATGATGAACATTTCCCTCAAGAAAAGGATAAGAAACGCCGTGAGCACAATAAGAGCTAGCGGTCCCAAGAAGAGCCATATGACTACGGCAATGCCAATCGTAATAGCGCCTTGAGCTAAGACCGTTTGCCAAAAGCTTCCTCCGTTCGTGGCAAACAAATCTGCCAGACTTAGTGTGCTCACGGCATTTCCGTTGAAATCAAAAGGTGATGTTATAATACCCAAAACTCCCGCTCCCAATACGTTGAAAAAGCCGATAAGAAACGTAGTGATGTACCAAGAAAGAGTTATAAAGATAATGGCTATAACCATGCGCGGCAAGGCTCGTTTGATGGTGTAAGCGCTAAATACTTCGAAACCCAGCGCCGTACCAATGACCATCACTAGCATGATAGGGATAAGAATGATGTAGGCAATATTACGGATTTGTGTCCAGGCTCTTTTTAGTCCGGGGTGGGTATACCTATTTTCGTCCATCGCAAGTAGCCCTTGAATCTGGGTATCAATCCAGTTAAGAGCAGAATCAGTAGCCAAAATTACCGGGCATATAATCCAGCCCAGCGCACCTACTGATTCACAGGAGTTGTCTGCCTCTTGATTTGATCCCTGCCCTCCACCTCCAGGTATGACATTATCACCCACAGGCACGGTAGAATTCTCGGGTCTTGCTATGAGCTGTACGGCAATATCGCCATTTCCTCCATTCCAGAATTTGCACGCATCAGGTTGGAGTAGGCTTACCCTCTCGCTTGGTACAGCGTTCCAGTTTTGCCCACTACCCTTATCGAGTCTATATAGCCGTGCCCCTTGGGTGCCAGATAATATGACTTTATCAGCACACTCACTCACCCCTTGCTGTACGAATACGGGGCTATCTGGACTCGACCGTACAAAGTAGTGCTCAGGATTATTTGGGCCCCCTATAAATACCAGAGTCATCGCGTCTCGCCAATATAGCCAGGAGTTTGCGTAGGTTGCGTTTATGGTAACTTCAAAGGTATTTGGGTTTGTGTTACTACAGGCAGGTCCAACATCCATATCGATAGTGCCGCGTGCCATCGGCTGACTACCTCCTTGAGCGTAGGTCACCTGTATACCTTCGCCAGATGCCCCAGATCCCAGGGTGATTCGCCGCCCTCCTTGGTTACAAGGAGATTGGCTGGTTACGAACTCGCTTGGATGGGTGTTAACATTCGAGTCAATAAAGTCATAATCCACACCGTTGATCCTGCCAACGATATGCCCTCTATTTATAAAACGATACGATCCATTTTCTACCGCAGCCTGGTTAGGTGGAGCTGTTTGGGCATGTGCTTGGTTAGGAAAAGCCCAAGATAGCAGCGATACTAAAATCGCTGCCACTAGGAGAGATGGAAGGATTGCTCGTCTAAGCAGTAGCATTATGCTAATTTTACAGCATAAGCGTATGGTCTGCTATAAGATTAGCTAATCAGAAACACTACCGGTGAACTTCCAGATAGGAACAAGTTCAGTTGTTCCATCCGGCATCTGTACGGGAGTTTCTATTTTAGTGAAGCCCATTTTATACACCCCTCGACTCTCCCATTCATTTCCGCGCAGTGCGCCTCTATTATTCTCAAATTCCTCTATCATCGCGACTACCTTGCCGCCAGGATATATCTCATATGTACCTCTAGCTTCCATGCGGTAGCCGAACTGATAGTGGCTTATTTGTGTCTCCTTAACGTAATTGACCTCATCAAGAGTTGTGTTGAGGTAGTCTAGTGCGCCTGAATTGGCGGTCGCGAGCTCTAGGTGGGGGACGCTGTTATTGTTGTACCCCCAGGTAATGGTTTTGCTTGCTGATGCCAGCATTGCTTCAAAAGCCTCCTGGTCAATCTCGCTTGTGAGATCAGCGGTCAGGTCTTCTATGTCAATGGGTTGGATAATGCCGGGTTGTCGTTCGGCTCGGACTTCTTCAGGTGTAGCGACGGTGGTTTCTGACTTGGGGATCTCTGTGGTGACAACGACAGGAGCGTCAAGAGTTGTCACGGGTACGTCCACGGTAGTAATAACTGGCTCTGGGCGCTCTGTATCGGTATGAGCCCCTTCTGCGCCCGCGCCACAGGCGGCAACGCTAAGTGTGGCTCCTGCTACAAGAGCAGCCAGCCTGCTGTCAAAGGCTCTGTGGGCAGATTCTTGATTAAATACTGTTGGTTGTCCATCTAGTGTTGGTATTTGTTCAATAATTTCGTTCTCGTGGTCTAAAGACATCCTTACGTCCTCCGTAAACCTATAAAAATACTCTACTCACTCCATTATATCACGTTTATCTTTAAAAAGCAAGAGCATTTTTTGACGGATTGTTATCATATGGGGTAGAATGCAGACAAATGCTTTTATCAGCAAAACAGATAAAAAATTTCTTTCTTGCTACTATGGTCGTCTTACTATTGACGGTCGGTGCTTCTACCATTTTTGTTAGCAGTGCCGGTGCCGTGTCGGCGGATGCGGGGGAGCAGGCTGCCGCGGCCTGCCGCGCCCGTGGAGACCGCTGGGACGGGGCTACAGGCAGGTGCTTGACTAGAATCAGCGACCAGTCCGCATGTCAAACCGCAGGCGGATCTTGGAGGCAGGTATCAGGCGCGCCCCAAGGAGTAATGGCCTGCTACTGCACGGCTGGCAATGCCATAACTTATGGTACTTGCTCTAGCGCTGATACGGGAGGGAACAACGTCAATACGAGCGAACCATCCTATGTAGAAAACGACTGTAATGATCCAAGCGGTATTACCCAAGACAACTGCGGTATTATCCGCTACCTGGTGATATTCATTAACGTTCTGTCCGCGCTG
>CAYWFI010000035.1:0-7863 GCA_964458165.1 uncultured Candidatus Saccharibacteria bacterium | reverse complement strand
GACTACCAGCATTTTGAAAAGACATAAAACTTTTATGCTTGCAAAATCACGGAGACAGGGCGACAATGCTTGACATGTCTGAGAGCGTACAATACCTGTCGCAATATATACCAACGGAAGATAGGTTGGGCGTGAGCTTCATGCGGCTTGAACGCTTAGGTTCCATTGAGGTTCCACAGCCTGTTGCCAATATCAGCTTTGTGGATATTGAGGATGCAGAAGTCGTATATAGCGGCAGCATTATCGTACCTGACGAAATAGAAGTAAAACTGTTTGGCGGCCAAGCTGCCGAACGAACCGGCACAGTTATAATTGAACCCTCCCTGGTGACACTGCTGGAGGGAGCCAAAAAGGCCGTCCTGCGAAGATACCCGCAGGGGTTTAATTGCAATGTTTTCATCAACACCGAGGTCGCGACGGACGAAGAGTGCCGGACACTACAGACCTTTGGCGGCGGTTTGTTCAAAGACGCAGACGAACCCGAAAGCCAAGACCACGACTACCCAGGGATGTATCTGTAAAATCCGGTTGACCATGTAGTGAGCCCGGTAGTAGATTTTCGTGCGGATTTTCCATGCGGAAAATCCAAGCATTCGCCAGAGGCGGATGCACACGAAAGCTCACTGTAGGGTCTACTACATGGTTGACTTTTCAGCATAAGTATGATAAAATGATGGTGTTAGGTTAAACACATATGTCAGAACAATTGCGCAATACTCAACCAACAGATTCTCAACCGTGGCCTGAACCCGAGCCCGGGGATGTCGTAGTGGCTGGAAGTGTTGAATCCATCGAGCCGGTCAATGAATATGTACAAAAATACGTGGAGATGGCCCATACCGACGAGCTGACAGGCCTGCTGAACCGACGCGGTCTGTACGAGGCGCTGGAAACGCTAACAGGCAGCCCTGATTTTGACCCAAATAGGTATGTCCTGGTTTATCTCGATCTGAACAACTTCAAGACCCTCAACGATACTTATGGACATGAAGCCGGAGACAGAGTGCTGGTAGAGGTTGCTAATAAACTGCGTCCCAACGACATAGCCGCGCGTGTTGGCGGCGATGAACTTGTTGTCGTAGCCGATAAGTACAACTCAGCTCCAGACAGAAGGGGCTCAGACAGAGACGGCAAAGACCGGCGCCGTACCAGCAGCAGCCTGGAAGTTGAACACGGTTTGGCAGCCAAAGTAATTGAAGTCAATAATTTGCTAAGGGAAGATTATCCCGACATCAATGTCAGCACGAGTGCTGGCAGCCAGGACATTGACGGATCTATTGAGTCTGACGAACTAATCCACGTGGCCGATTTGCGCATGAATCATAATAAACAGGCGGCCAAAGCCGGCCGCTAACGCTCGCAGTTTTATAAGCTGGCTTACTATCCAGTGTTAGATTAACACTACTTAAGCTTGATTTTATGGGCTTATAAAGGTATTAATCTATGTAATGTCGGAGCTTATTCCTCAACTGCATCCACTAGCTGACTCTGTTTCGGTAATTGATACATCGTTGCAAAACGGACTCGCGGACGAACTTCCTTACTGGGCGTTCGTAAATGGGTATGATACGTCATATGTTCCCAATGACTTTAGTGCAGACGGTACGTCTTTATTGATGCTCGAACACTTGAGCGGGGCAGCGAAAATTGAATATCAATTCGCGCCCAAAGAGGAGTCCAACCCAATGCGCGTACTAGAAGGGTCAGAAGACGAGATCAGGACTATACCGGTTATCGCGAGGCTCTTTGTTTCGTCTCAAGTTGCCCTTTATAAAGTGGGGGTAAGAGGAAACTTGCCAATTACTTCAAGCAGCATACAGGTTGATGTTACGCTGGAAGGTGCGGTTATATCTTTTAGCGACGGGGCAAATATCAACCCGGTTGCCGGTGAATTCGATGGGGATATATACAGATTTATACAAAGCCGATCAAATTTGGACTTGCGATTAGATTTGGTCAAACAGATGGCAGAAGATTACCTAGCCGCCTAACTGCTTACGCTCTGAAATCAAACCAATAAAGGTATACTGTATCTATGAGCGAGCGTAAGAAACTGGCGGTGATTGACCCCGATAGTAAGGCGAAGCCTACTACGGGGCAGGCTCGGCTTGGGGTTTTGTGTGGCTGAGCGCAAGAAGTTAGCTGTAATAGACGGTAAAAGTGTTTTTTATCGCGGTTATTACGCCATGCCCAATCTCAGTACCAAGGACGGCACGCCGACGGGCGGGGTGTATGGCTTTGCCGCGATGTCCTTAGAACTTATCAAGCAATTTAACCCCGACTACGTGGCGGTGGCGTGGGATAAGCCCAAGACCAATATCCGCGGGCGGCTCAAGATTTACCCAGAGTACAAGGCAGGGCGCAAGCCAGCGCCGCCGGATTTTTACGCGCAGATTCCGATACTGCACGACATGCTCAAAGCCTTTGGCTGGCCGCTATACGAGCTGGACGATTACGAGGCCGATGACATTATGTGTACGCTCGCGCACAAGGCCGATGACGCGGGTCTAGACACGCTGCTGATAACAAGCGACCTGGACAGTCTGCAGTGCGTCGGGCCGCACGTACATGTGTATGCGCTCAAAAAGGGCTTTAGCAATATCGAAAAGTTCGATGTCGAGCACTTCGAGGAAAAACACGGCATTGAGGTGGAACAATTTCTTGACCTGAAGTCGCTCAAAGGCGATAGTTCGGACAATATACCAGGGGTGCCGGGCGTGGGCGAAAAAACAGCCGTGCAGCTGCTGCAAGACTTTAAAACGTTAGACGGCGTGTACGACAACCTAGCGCTTATTAAAGAATCTACGCGCAAAAAACTAGAGGCTGGCAAGGACCTGGCCTACATGAGCAAAAAAGTCGCGTTACTGCACAAAGACGCGCCCGTGCCGCTAGATCTGGCCACCATGGACACGCGCGACCTGGACACCGCCGCCCTAAAAGAATTATTAACTTACCTGGAGTTCCGCAGCCTGCTAAGAAACCTACCTGATTATATGCAGGCAAAGGGCGGTGAAGTACCAAGTACCAAGTACCAAGTACCAAGTATCGAACCGCTGAAGACTGAGATTATTGATACGGATGCAAAGCTAAAGAGGCTGGAGCTTTCTGAAGAGATGGTAATTCATTCGTTCGCGACTAAACCGCACGGCCGCGAACCGTTGGTTTTGATCCTGGCCGACCAAAAAACCGCCTACGCATGCGACTTATCCAAACTGGATAAGTCGAGTCTAAAGTCTAAAATCCAAAGTCTAAAAAGTGTGGTTGGGCATGATGTCAAGGCATCACTTAAAGTGCTGCTGGAGCTTGGCGTAGAACTTCCAAAAGTCTCGCACGACGTGCTGGTGGGCGCGTTCCTTATCAATGCTATCCGGCGCGAGCATTCACTGACCG
Organism: uncultured Candidatus Saccharibacteria bacterium; assembly: GCA_964458165.1. Taxonomy (GTDB): domain Bacteria; phylum Patescibacteriota; class Saccharimonadia; order Saccharimonadales; family JACDBH01; genus CAYWFI01. Next base: position 4,473 of record CAYWFI010000035.1, on the reverse strand, counting down.
AGCTGGCTTTTACCGACCTGGGCTACGAGGGGTCTTCTTTAGACGATTTGCCGCCGGACGAGCTGATGACGCGCGCTGGCGAGCTGGCGGCTGTGGTGTGGGCGCTCAAGAACTTCCAGGCGGAGTCTATCAGCGAGCTGACTATGCTTATACAATTGTCCGACCAAGTGGAGTGGCCGGTTATCCCTGTACTAGCACGGATGGAATACGAGGGGATAGAACTGGACACCAAATATTTGGGCAAAATGAGTGATGAGCTGGCCGATAAAATCAGTGATATCGAACAAACTATCTATGGCTACGCTGATCAGGAGTTCAATATTGCCAGCCCCAGTAAGCTGTCAGATATCTTGTTTGTGAAGTTAAATCTGCCAACTGAAGTCAGCAAAAAGGGCAAGGCCGGGCATTATTCTACTGCCAGCGATGTGCTGAACAAATTACGCGGGCTGCACCCGATTATCGAATGCATAGAGCAGTATCGTGAGTACACTAAGCTTAAGAATACTTATGTTGACGCGCTGCCAAAGCTGGTTGATGGGCAGGGCAGGGTGCATACGACGTTTAATCTCACCACTGCCGCGACCGGGCGGCTAAGCTCGGTTGATCCTAACCTGCAGAACATCCCGGTACGTACCGAGCTTGGTAAAAAGATCCGCACCGCCTTCGTGGCCCGGCCGGGCAACGTGTTTATAAGCGCTGATTATTCCCAGTTCGAACTGCGCCTGGCTGCCGCGCTCAGTAATGACGCGGACATGATAGGGGCGTTTAACAACGATCAGGATATTCACGTACTTACGGCCGCGGCTGTACTCAATATTGAACCGGAGGAAGTGACAAAAGAAATGCGCTACCGGGCTAAAGCCGTGAACTTCGGCATACTCTATGGCCAGGGGCCGCACGGGTTGGCAAGCGGTACGGGGATGAGCTTTGCTGAGGCACGCGAATTTATTACCAAGTACTTTATGATCCGGCCCAAACTCAAAGTCTATCTGGAGGGCTTACGCGAACAGGCGCTTAAGAAAGGGTATGTAGAGACGCTGTTGGGCCGCCGTCGGCCCACGCCGGACGTTCGTAGCAGCAACTTTATGGTGCGCGAGGGTGCCTACCGCCAGGCCGTTAATATGCCCATCCAGGGCACGGCTGCTGACCTGACTAAATTAGCCATGGTGAAGATCGAAGCAAAGCTTCAATCTTGGATTGAAGATCGAGGATTGAAGATCGAGGAAAAGACGCGACCCCAATCCCCAATCCCCAATCCCCAATCTGCTGGCGTGCCGCGCCAGCTGCTACAAATCCACGACAGCATCTTGGTTGAATGTGCTGAGCAGGATGCCGAAGCAGTGGGCAAACTCATGAAAGAAACCATGGAAGCCGTCTATCCAGAACTGGGAGTAAAGCTAAAGGTAGACGTAGACAGCGGCAAAAACTGGGGCGAGATCTAACATGGATAATTCCTTCGATATGTTAGATGTCTTTACAACATATAACCATTTTGTGGCACGTCTAAATACTGAACGTGAGTATGTCCAGCATAAATCTTATGAGACGTTTCAATTCCTTATCGGAAATGGCCATAAAACAGTCAGCGAGATTATGGATGGAGTAGATGCTGTAAGTTTTCATCTTGGGTATTTGGCGATAGTACGCAGCTGCCGTGAGTACGGTGTGCAATGGACACGCGTAGACAACCCAGCTATATCAGATAAGGAACGAGATCTTGGATACTTCACCGTCTTGTACTACGTTGCGGAAGAGGGTCAGGATATGCATGGGCCGGCACCTTCTCATGGTGGTGGGTTGGATATGGAACGGTCTAGTTGTATCACGGAGCCTGCAGTCTCTCCCCGATTACTAGAAAATACCAATACACAAAGAGCCCGAGTCGAAAGATCTGGCTGAGATTCCTAGGAATACCTAGCGGATGCGGGTCATCAGGCGGAGGTTGGACAAGTAATGCTGCGGCTCGACCGCATGGGTGCGGATGTAGCGCATGTGCTTGTCGACGAATGGAATGGGTGGATGTGAATACTTTCAAGCCTGAGGACTACTTTACTGGCGGATGGCTAACAGGCGTGCAGGAATATCTATCCTAAACTATGATCAAGGCCATAATCTTTGATTGCTTCGGGGTGGTGCTGACGGATGGATTACGCGAAAACTACATTCACTTCAGTGGTGATTTTGTACCAGAATCTAGACCAGCTCAAACAAGACCTAAGCGCAGTGTTACAGTAAGGGGAGTATACTGGTAGATATGGACAAGGCGCATAACAAGCTGGTTAGGGATAAGATTCCTGAGATTATCAAACAAAACGGTGGTATACCGGTGACTCGGATATTAACCGAGGAGGAATATATTCCCGAAATTGGCAAGAAATTCGCCGAAGAAAGCAGCGAATACGTAGGCGCGCCCGACCGTGAAGAGCGGCTACAGGAGTTATGCGACATCCTGCAGCTTGTGCATGACGCTGCTGCTAGCGACGAGGCTACCATAGAAGATATTGAGACGCTGCGTTTGGATAAGTTCGCGGCGCGCGGCGGTTTTTCAGAGAGGATTTACCTGGAACGTGTTGACGAGGCTACATGACAAGTATCCCGGCTGTTACATTAAATAGCGGCAACAAGATGCCGCGAATCGGCTTTGGTCTGTGGCAGGTAAAGAACCGCTTAGAATGCGTGGACTCCATCGTGCGCGCGGCCGAGGCAGGATACAGGCATTTTGATACGGCGCAGATCTACGGTAACGAACAATTCGTAGGAGAGGCGCTAAAAGCCGCCGATATCCCGCGCGAGGACGTGTTCTTGACCACTAAGATATCCATCCATAATTTTCTGAGGGTACAAAAAAGCTTTGACGTATCTTTAGAAAAACTCGACACCCATTATGTTGATTTACTGCTGTTGCACTTTCCGGTGACGGGTCTGCGCCATAACGCCTGGAAGCGTCTGGAGCGGATTTATAAAGACGGTTTGGCGCGGTCTATCGGTGTCAGCAACTATACCATCCGGCACCTGGAGCAGCTGCTGGATGACTGCGAGGTCAAACCGGCCGTGAACCAAGTGGAGCTGCATGTTTACTTGCAGCAGCCGGAACTGCTGGCTTATTGCGAGGAACAAGGCATTGCCGTGCAGGCGTATTCGCCGCTGGCGCACGGGCAGGGTATAGACAACGATGTGCTGGCGGAAATTGCCAAAAAGCACGGCAAGACACCGGCTCAAGTGATGCTGCGCTGGTGCGTAGAGGTTGGCGCCACGCCGCTGCCCAAAAGCACTACGCCAAAACGTATCAAAGAAAACATAGGTATCTTTGATTTTGAGCTTGATATTGAGGACCTTAAGAAAATTCAAAAACTGGAACGGAACTTACGCACGTGCTGGGACCCAACTAAAACGCCCTAAGTCGTTTGTGCCGAATTTTCTTCGTGGGCTTCCCGGAGTTCGGTCTCTTTGGTTGCCAGCTTGCCTATTGCTGCCATGCGCCGGTTAATTTTCGCTAGTGACTTTTCAGCCTCTGAATCTAGCCCTTCCAGATTAAAAATTTTCCAGTTTTTGACTAATACGGTGTCCAGTACGCCAGTATGAAATTCGTTTATGCCGTAAATTCCGGCCAGCGCGATTTTGCCCTTGTGTGTATCAAAATCCGGGATCCCCGTACCCGGCATCTCAAAATTCACAACTTGGCGTTCTATTGCTCGTACTACCATAGAGGGGTCTATCTCAATAGCCGTGCTCACCATATCCTTATAGAATATGTGGTGTAGGTTTTCATCGGTAGCGACACGCTTCATGACATTGAAGCCGGCCGAATCACCAAGTAATTTGCCAGTATTCCGGTGGGCAATCCGCGTGGCAAGCTCCTGCAGGGCGACATAGACAAAGCCGTCAATTGCTGTCTCTGGCTCTGGTACTTCGCCCGTGCTGACCTGTACCATGCGGTCTCTCTCTAGTTTGACCGGGTCTACCGCTCTGGTGGCCATGAGATAGCCGTAGATAGCCATTGAATGGCGGCCTTCTTCGGCTGTCCATCTTTTTGACCACGTCCCCCACGCTCCGTCGGCGCCAAACATCCGCTCGATAGTTCTGAAATAATAGGGCAGATTGTCTTCGGTAAGCAGATTTACAACCAGAGCGCTTCGCACTGATTCGTTATCGATGCGTACGCCGGAATCTTCTGGCGTCCAGGTATGGCCGGGCTCGAAATCTTCGCCGCGCCCGTACGGAACAAATTCGTGCGGGAACCACTCCTCGGCGGCGGCCAGGTGCCGGTCAAGCAGTTTTTCGGCTGTTGGCTCTAACTCGCGTAGTAATTGCTGGTCGGTTAATAGTTCAGTCATGTCTTATAGTGTATCAGCCTATCCTGATAAACAGCTTTTTATCTGTGTCTAATTCTTTCTTGAGCTTGTGCAGTAGCGGCCGCAGGCTACCGGCGAGCCCCGCTGACGGGGTGGTGATGGTGATACTGTAGGTCTGGAT
>CAYWFI010000034.1:0-7895 GCA_964458165.1 uncultured Candidatus Saccharibacteria bacterium | reverse complement strand
GCCAGTCTATGTTGTCCCGCCTAGCCATACCGAATGGATGCATCGTATAGCCGCGCATATGGACAAGGACCTGGACGCCCGGCTAATGGAAGCGAAAGAATCCCTGCAGGCGGCTTTAAGCGATGCCCAGTACGTTTTTATCCTGAATGATGATCTGAACACGGCCGCTGAAAGCATGCGAGCCATCGCCAAAGGATTAATTGACCACAACGCCTCGGCCCGCGCTCGAAGTAGCGCGACTATTCTCTACGAGCATCTGCAGAAGGTAATCCGTTAGGCCCATTAGTCCTTTATAATTTTTTCAGTCAGGCAAAAGCAAAATCCGTGGCCAGCTTCATATCTGTTGTCCTCCTTGAAAATTAGAGGTTTTCAGATATAATTACACTATGAAAAACATGAACGAACTGGTTCATATTGCTGAATTTCAAAAAATCCTCAAAACTTACCAGCCGAGCGAATCCAGTCTAAGTATCTTGCATAAAACCAGGCTTGTACTGTTGGTTGGCCCGACGGCCGCCGGCCGCAACACGCTCATAAACCTGCTGTTGGATACCGGGCGCTATCATTATATTGTATCCAACACCACCCGCCAGCCTCGTGAAAATAACGGAATTATGGAGCAAGACGGTCGTGAATATTGGTTTAAGTCAGAGAACGAGTTTTTAGATGGCCTCAGGCGGGGAGCTTATCTGGAGGCGGCCGTCATACATGGCCAGCAGGTTTCTGGGATTGGTATTGCCGAGCTGGAAAAAGCACAGGCCGGAGGTAGGATAGCTGTTAATGAGATAGAAGTAGACGGGGCCAAGCATATCAGGCAGTACAAAGACGATACGTTATTTATTTTCCTTTTACCGCCCAGTTTTGATGTCTGGATGGATAGGCTGCGTAGCCGCGGCGAAATGGATGAAGAAGAGGTTGCGCGGCGGCTCACAAGCGCCCGCGAAGAGATTGCGATCGCGCTCAAGGAAGATTTCTATCAATTTGTTATAAATAACGAGATTCACGAGGCGGCTGTGGCCGTTGACGAATTGGCGGGCGGGCGGATGCCTGACGCCGAAAAACAACAGGCGGGGCGCAATCACGCCGAACAGCTGGCTATTGATATACGGCTCTACCTCAAGTAATCTGTCTTCACCCTTTACCCTCTACCCTTCACCCTATAAAATGTGCTTATGGCAATCCTGAAAGGCGTCGGTAAAAGTCGCCGCGAGAAGCATAAACCCGTAAAAGCGGTAACCGGCGATTTCGAACTTCATTATGAAGATGTAATTAACAGGAACCGCTTTTGGATCGTGGCCCTGTTTGCATCTGGGCTTGTGTTGCTAGCGGCTTTTGTGCCGAGCGCTGTGTATCACTCTGTCGCCGAGCAAGACCAGGTATCGATAGAAGCGGAAACAGGTTTAATCATTAATCCTGAGCTGGTTACACGAGCAGAAGGAGATGTAACCGCAAGCGGCAACAGCTACATCGAATTCCGTCTTGTTCCAGAGGAGTAGATCTTAGACGGTAGTTCTTAGATCTTAGGATTTGAGGCCGAAAGTCTAAGAACTAAGATCTGAGAACTATTTTGGCAGTCTTGTATTTTGAGTGCTAAAGCGATATAATCAAAACCATTATGACGGAACGTCAAGAGAAGATACTGCTGGCGATAGTGGAACAGTATGCCGAGGTGGCTAGTCCCGTGGGTAGCAGCCTGTTGGCGAAGCTGTTTGGTGTATCCAGTGCCACTGTCCGGGCCGAAATGGCCGAACTGGAGCGTCTGGGCTATATCGGCCAGCCGCACACTAGCGCCGGCCGCGTACCGACGGACAAGGGCTACCGGTTTTATGTAAATCAGCTTGCTGAACAACAACAGATCAAAGAGCTGCCCGAACGCCGCGGCGAAAGGGCAATCGCAACGCGTATCCAGCACGGCGGCATGCCGGAGCGCACGATTCGCAACGCTGTCGATACGCTGGTTGAGCTGACGCATAATCTCGGGCTGGCAACCATCGGCGACCAGCTATACATGAGCGGGCTGTCCAACCTGTTTGGCCAGCCAGAATTCATGCACCCCGGGCAAGTACAAGAAGTAGCGCGCCTGCTAGATAATCTCGAGCCATGGCTACGCGAAGCCGCCCCGAACGATCCTTTGAGCGTTTACATCGGCCGCGAGAATCCCATCGGCCGCGGCGCTGGCTGCAGCCTGATTATAAGCCGTTTTCGTTCGCCATACTCGGACAGTAGTTATATTGGCGTGCTGGGGCCGACCCGCCAGAGTTACCGCGACGTCACCGCTCTGGTAGCTCACACCGGTCGCGCGCTGGAGGAGGTGCTGTGATAAATTTCAGAGCGCTGGAGGACGAGATAATAACCCAGGCTTTCGAACAAGCTTGGCAGACTGATATCTCCGAACACGATGGAGCGCGAACTTACGCGGTCACAGAAGTGCGGAAACTATTTGAATCAACCGGTATCGAATGGCGGAGGGTAGCGAGGCTATCGGCCACCGCCCTGGATCACGTCAATACAGAGCTTATAAACGGGGAAGAATTATGACCAAGAAACCAAAAATAGAAGATCTTGAACAACAGATTGCAGACCTGACAGAGGCCTTGCAGCGCGAGCGGGCCGACGCCACCAATGTGCGCCGCCGGGCCGAAGAAGATCGTCTGAAATTAGGGAGTTTTTATAAAGCCAGCGTAGTGCGCGAGTTATTGCCGGTAATCGATAATTTTGAGCGGGCACTCAAGCATATACCGGAAGATCTGAAAAACAACGACTACATAAAGGGTGTGCAAGTGGTAGTCAAACAATTTGAGGACACGCTGGCCAAACTAGGGGTAGGGCGTATCAAAACTGTTGGCGAGGCATTTGACCCCAATCTGCACGAAGCTGTCAGTTATGATGTGTCTTCCGAAGCCTCGGCGAAGGAGGAGGGCGACGGTGAAGAGAAAGTCAGCGAAGAGCTGCAAGCCGGTTATGTCTTGGGCGATGAAATCATCCGCCATGCTACGGTAAGGGTCAAGGGCTAAACATGGGTAATACGCATCGTTTTCTGCCTGGAGGTGATCTTGCGGGTGCAAGGGGTTTAGATGCCGATGCGGCTCGAGTCATGTCGAGCGACGACATTGTTGCTATCAGAGAACTACTGCCACCTGGTATGGGCGCAAGCCCCGAACACCAAGCCGCGATGGCTTGGGAGCAGGGCGACGACGAGGCTGCCAGGTTCGCTTACATGGTGGCTGATTGCATTAAACGACTCAAGCAGGGTTAAATGCCCGGAGTGCCGCATATTACCGGTACGCAAGTCGGGGCGCCATTTTGCAAAGGCGAGGGGTATTTACAAAGAGCCTGCAATAATTCGCCGGCCTTTGCTTATGATTTGCTTGCAGCCAGACAGTTAGTGAGCGAGGGTGTGATAGAGGTTGAAGAAGGCGTTGAACGTATGGACCACGCGGGTGGCCTGAGTCCGCGTATCGAGAGTAATTTGCGCCAGTGCCTAGGTAGGATAGCAGCCAAAACCTGTCCGCTGAATCACGAAATCTGAATTTAGCACTCGTTAGTCTTGAGTGCTAAATTCATTTATGCTAGCATATATCTAGCACTCTAATGAGTACTTTGCTAGTTTAAAAAGAAAGGAGAAGCTTCAAAAGCTCGTAGGGAAAAGAGCAGCCGGAGTAGGCGGATTTATTCCGCGACCCCTAGCGATGAGAAAAACCGTGAGGTTTGTATCATAAGCGAAGCGACAAATTATGGGCAAAATTATAGGAATAGATTTAGGTACAACCAACTCAGCCATGGCTGCGATGCAGTCGGGCAAGGCTGAGATTATTACAAACAGCGAGGGCGCGCGCACCACGCCGTCTGTTGTGGCTCTTAACAAAAACGGCGAGCGTCTGGTAGGCCAATTGGCCCGCCGCCAGCAGGTTACTAACCCCAAGAACACGATTTATGAAGTAAAGCGTCTGATTGGCCGCAACTTTAGTGATAAAGAGGTCCAGCGTGACCTCAAGCTTATGGGTTATGAGATAATCAAGAGCGGTAATGCCGTGAAGGTTAAGATGGGCGATAAAGAGTATAGCCCAGAAGAAGTCAGTGCTATGATTTTAGCCAAGCTCAAGGCTGATGCCGAAGGTTTCTTGGGCAGTCCTGTTACCGAAGCCGTTATTACCGTGCCTGCCTATTTTGACGACAGCCAGCGCCAAGCAACCAAAGATGCTGGTAAAATTGCTGGTCTCGAGGTAAAGCGTATTATTAACGAGCCGACTGCAGCTGCACTCGCTTATGGTCTTGACAAGGACGGCAAAACAGATGAAAAGATTGCCGTTTACGATCTGGGAGGCGGAACCTTTGATGTGTCTATCCTAGAACTTGGTGATGGCGTCTTTGAAGTAAAATCTACTAACGGTGATACCCATCTTGGCGGAGCTGATTTTGACCGTGTGATTGTGAATTACTTTGCCGACGAATTTAAGAAAGAACAGGGCATGGATATCACCGGCGATAACGCCGCCATGCAGCGTCTCCGTGACGAAGCCGAAAAGGCTAAGATCGAGCTTAGTACCGCCAATGAAGTGAATATTAACTTGCCATTCCTGACCGCTGACGCCGATGGGCCAAAGCATTTTGAACATAAATTAACCCGCGCCAAACTTGAAAGCTTGGTTGGTGATCTTGTTGCCAAGACGGCTGACCCTTGCGAGAAAGCTCTCAAGGACGCGGGCCTCAAGGCCTCAGATATTAATGCGGTAGTACTGGTGGGTGGTATGACCCGTATGCCAGCCGTGCAAGAGCAAGTCAAGAAAATCTTTGGCAAAGATCCTATGAAGGGTGTAAATCCTGACGAAGTAGTCGCCGTTGGTGCGGCAATCCAAGGCGGAGTGCTACAGGGTGACGTCAAGGACGTGCTGTTGCTGGACGTAACGCCGCTAAGTCTTGGTATTGAAACCATGGGTTCTGTCAGCACTAAGCTGATTGAGCGTAACACCACCATTCCTACCAGTAAGTCAGAGGTGTTTAGTACCGCGGCCGATAATCAAAACCAGGTAGAAATCCACGTCCTGCAGGGTGAGCGTGAATTTGCCGCTGATAACAAGTCTTTGGGGCGTTTTGTGCTGGACGGCATTCCGCCCGCGCCGCGCGGCGTGCCGCAGATTGAAGTGACCTTTAATCTAGACGCCAATGGCATTTTGAATGTAACCGCCAAGGATAAGGGCTCTGGTAAAGAGCAGAGTATTACTATCCAAGGCAGTTCGGGTTTGAGCAAAGAAGAAGTCGAAAAAATGGCCAAAGACGCCGAAGCCCACGCCGAAGAAGACAAGAAAAAGCGCGAAAGCGTTGACGCGCGCAATCAGCTTGACAGTGCTATCTACAGCGCCGAGAAGCTAAAGAGTGACAATGGTGACAAAATCAGCGACGAGGACAAAAAGACACTGGACGAAGCCATCGAAGCCGCTAAAAAAGTGACGGCTGACGAAAAGGCCGATGCTGCCGCGCTAGAAGCCGCCGGCAAAGAACTGTCTGACAAAATCATGCCCATTGGCGCCAAGATGTATGAGCAGGCGTCTAAAGACACCAAGGACGAAGGACAAAGTTCTAAGGACGAAGGCGAGAGCAAGAACAAAAATAAGGGCAAAGACGAACCAGTAGAGGGCGAAGTAGTCGACGATAATTCGAAGGAAAAATAATGAAAATCCATAGGGCTCAGGCCGCTGACAATCTGGCTGCTATCTGCGCGCAGGTTCAGCCGGATTTGTGGGGCAAGGACAACGAGATGACGGCTTACGAGCCGGAGTTGTTGAAAGATTTCTTAGAAAAAGGCAACTTCTTGGTGCTGGTTAAAGACGGCGACAAAATCGCTGGCATTGCTACGGCCTATACGCTACCTCATCCTAGCAAGGACGGCAGTTCGCTGTACGTACACGAGGTAGATGCCCACCCGGACTTTAGGCACCGCGGCGTCGGTACTATGCTGATGAAAGAAATGCTCAAAATCGCCAAAGAGCAAGGACTAGACGAGGTCTGGGTAGGCGCCGATACGGGCAACACGGCGGCCCACGGCCTTTACCAAAAGTTAGGACCTTATGAAGCCGATCCTTGTACTATATACGCTTATAAAATTACCTAGCCCTCCGGGGAAGCCTGGAGCGCATTGATTACTTTCTGCCGGTCATCGAAGTATTGTTCGTAGTGGGTTTCTAAATCCTTTATCAAATCCGGCTCCTCGGTGCCGATGTATGAGTGCGCTTCGTTGTAGTAATCCTCGCCGGTAAAACCGCGGAACTTTTTAAACAGGTCGGCATCTATTAGTTCTATCTGCTCACCAAAGTTGTCTTTGAGGGTCTCAAGGTCCTCAGCGCCTATCCGGCTCCAGGCTACATGCAGCATCTCATGCGCCGCCGTAACGATGGTGCGGTTGTACTGCCGGGGCGTGAAGTCATTGAGGATGTAAATGTTGCGGCCGACGGTGCAGCCCAGGGCATCGCTGCCGCACTTTTCATTTATGGTAATGCGGTCTACAAATTGCGGATCTAGACGGTAGAACAGCTTGCGGCCGTAGTCACTCATACCGGCATCATCAGCTAATTTGACGACTTCTTCGGACGGCGTGTAACTTCTGAAATACCACCAATCGCCGATGGCCGTGGCGTTTCTGACGGCAAAGTAACCCACGATTAGCACAAACAACAGAATGAGCAGATCAACAAGAGTGCGCTTTTTCACTTGTTATGATTATACCAGCAAGAACTTCTGCCTACGCAGGTAAAATATAGCCAGGGGATACGTTGGTATACGCCTCGCTATCCCGCGTCTAGCTGGAGGATTATGTCAAAGCTCTGCGTCGTTGATTGTAGACAATCTGCTCTACAAATAGCATAATTCCGTACATGGAGCATAATGAACTGGATTTTTATGAGCCAGACCTTCAATATTCCCAACTAATCGAGCTCGATATTGATATAAGCAAACTGTCTTTGCCTCAGTTTATACTTCTCGTTTGCCGGGTTACCCGTCTGCCGCGGCCAGATGAGTACCAGATCCAAGAAGTTATTAGCAAACTAACCTCAAGCGCGACCGAAAAAAGTGTTGCATAATTAGGGTAAGTATGCTATAATAGAAAAAGGAGAATGGCTCTCTGTAAGAACGCGTTCTCCGTTGCTGTTAGTGGATTAAATTGTATACTGATTTGTAAGGAATGGGCCTTTTGGGCACCCGGCAAAATTTATGAGTTTAGAGCAAGCGAATGACAACTGGAGACAACATCTGGATAATCCGCGGATTTTTATTCCGAAACCTCCGGTTGTAACTGCTGATTATGACAATGCTCCTTTGGTAGACAATGAGGATCGCGAATCACTTGTCATCAAACCGTTTGACTACGAAGTTCCTCGCCGGGTAAAGGCTGAACTGGGTGAGCTTGTATCCCGGCCGCACATAGTTATTGATACGCTTGGTGATATACACGAAGGTCCGCCGAATCGTCTGCCCGAACCGATAGAAACTCAAACTACATTATTGCCCATTGGCCAGGCGCTTAAGCAGGCAGCGGCATCCCTTGCTCGTTTTATAAAAGACCGAACTTACTAGCACTCAGGCCCCTAAAGTGCTAAAATAAATAGCTGAAATGGCTGAGAAACGTGATTATTATGAGGTTTTGGGCGTTGGCAAAAATGCCAGCGCTGATGAGATAAAAAAAGCTTTCCGCAAGAAGGCCATCGAACATCATCCCGACAAAGAAGGCGGCGACGAGGCTAAGTTCAAAGAGGTAAACGAAGCCTATGAAGTCTTAAAAGACGATAAGAAGCGGCAGCGCTATGATCAGTTCGGCCATGCTGGCGTAGGCGGGGCGTCGGGCGGCGGTGATCCGTTCTCCGCCTACGGCGGAGGTTTTGGCGGGGCGCAGGGGCAGTCCG
>CAYWFI010000033.1:0-7984 GCA_964458165.1 uncultured Candidatus Saccharibacteria bacterium | reverse complement strand
ACCGCATGCATATTGTCATCAAATTCAACCACGCCGTAACGTTCCGGGTCAGACACCTGATAAGCAAACACAACCCCGCCGTCAGGATCTACGCATTCGTGCAGGCTGTCGCCAAAGCCATGTCCATGAAAGATATTATCACCAAGCACTAGGGCTACGGAATCGTCACCGATAAATTCCTCGCCAATCAGGAAAGCCTGCGCCAGCCCATCCGGTGAGGGCTGCACAGCATATTGCAAGTTGATGCCGATGTCTGAACCATTGCCCAGCAAGCGCTGGAACTGGCTTTGGTCATCGGGCGTGGTGATAACCAAGATGTCCCTAATGCCCGCCATCATGAGTGTTGACAGTGGGTAATAGATCATCGGCTTGTCATAAATAGGCATGAGCTGTTTGCTGATACCTTTGGTGATAGGGTACAAGCGTGTACCAGAACCACCAGCCAATATAATACCTTTCACCAGACACTCCTCATTGCAACTGCCTGCTTGGCAGCAAAGCTACCAACTCTGCTGTTGCTTGTTGCGCAGAGCTGCGTTGCCAACTGCGATGCTCGTTCACTGTATCTCATATACACCTCTCTTTACTTCTCGTTCGCGCCTTGCTCTGTTTCAGCATGAGAAGGCCTGGACAATTCTCTGTCGATATATTCTTTCAGGTCGTTCACCCAGTCATGAGACTCGAAGCCCGTAGCTTGTATTTTAGCAAGATTCAGCGTGCTTTGCAGGGGGCGGGGGGCGATACCTTTTTTGCCAGCGTAATATTCAGCTGTCGTGGTATCGGTAACGGTGTTATTAAGTTCGGTAAGCTCGAATATTTTACGAGTTATGTCGGCCCAAGATACGGATTCGCCATCATTTGAGACATTGTATGTTCCATAAGGGGCTAAGGATTGTAGCAGGTGGTCAATGGCACGCACAAGCTCGCTCGTAAATGTGAGTCGTCCGATTTGATCGGCGACAACAGTCGGATCGACTCCTTTTTGCCCGAGTTCCAGCATAGTACGGACGAAGTTTTTGCCCTCGCCGATAACCCAAGATGTGCGCAAGATATAGAACTTGGGTGCTAAACTGACGACAATATCCCCGGCGGCCTTGCTGGCTCCATAGACACTAAGGGGCGCGAAGGCCTCATCTTCAGTATGTGACTCTCTCGTTCCGTCAAAAACATAGTCGGTCGAAACATGAACAATCGTAGCATCGTGCTGCGCGGCAACCGCTACTAAGTTAGCAACGGCATCGGCGTTGACCGCCCAAGCTAGCGCCCGGCCCTCAGTCGTCTCGGCCCCGTCGACATTGGTGTAAGCTGCGGCGTTGAGGATGTATTTTATCCCGGTCCAGTCAAAAGATTCGACCGATTTCTTGTCTGTAATATCAAGCTCATTGATATCGGCGAACTTCGCGCCAGGATACTGGGCTTGCAATGCCGTACCTAGTTGCCCATTGGCCCCAACAATAAAATACCCTGCGCCGGACTGCCTGCTCTCTGGCGGAGCCACAGACTCGCTGTCCTCTTGATTATTTCCGGCTTGGTTACTTGCGTTGCTCACTTCACAGTACCTCCTTGTACAGCTTGCTCTGTTACGCGTAACCGCACCGAAACTAATCTAAGCGCAGAGCATTTTATAGTATGCACGGCGTTTTTCACTTATATCTCCATAGGGGTTACGTCTTTGAGTAAAGGGTGGGCCGCGTCTTTGTCCGAAATAATTGCCTGGCCTTTGGCAATTGGCCACTCAATGGCAATCTCTGGATCAAACAGGTTTACAAAGGTATATTTTGACTCAGGCGACCAATGGGCGTTGACCAAATAAGTGTACGTGACGTTTTCTTCAAGTGTTTGGTAGCCGTTGGCCACACCGCGCGGTACGAACACAGCTTTGTCTGGTGTAATGTCGAGTGTCAGGATTTTGCCAAAGCCCGGGCCTTTGCGTAAATCGACCCACGCGCCGAATACCTTGCCGTTTGCTACGGATATAAACTTTTCCCACGGCTCGGCGTGTAGTCCACGGGTCACACCCTTTTCCTGATTAAAAGAGAAATTGTTTTGTACCACTTCGAATGCTGGTAGGCCAAGCGCTTCCATCTTGGCTTTTTGGTAATTCTCTTTGAACCAACCGCGATTGTCACCGTGTAGCATCAGGTCAACTACAAAGAGACCGGGAATAGGAGACTCGACAACCTTTAAATTGCTCATAATGCCTCCTCAAAGTACTTCTCAAGCATCTGCTTATCAATATCCCACGCGAAGTCAATGTTTGGCAAATCTTGCTTGGTGATCCAGGTAATCTCTGAATTCTCAGACAGGTCAAGATTCATAATCTGAGCACCATCCTTTAGTTCGCACACATAATAGAAACTAAAATTTTGGACAGCGGTACCTTGCCATTCATAAGTTGGTGACTTTTTAGAGCCGAGATAAGCAAGCGCTGTGACATCGTTTCGGGATATGCCGAGTTCTTCTTCGAATTCACGCAGCGTAGCATCCTCCATTGACTGATCCGTGACTTCCGCGAAACCGCCCGGCAGATCGTACTTCCCAAGGCCTGGCTCTATGGCACGTTTTACCATAAGGATGCTGTTATCCTTAACAACGATGATATTGCTGCAGGGATTGGGGTTTATGAACTTTCTGTACTTGCACGAAGTGCATTCGCTCATCCATTCGGATTTATAGATAACTTCGGCACCGCACCAGCCGCAAAATTTCTGTTCGTTGAGCTGCCGCAACCTGCTCACTGACCAACCTTCTTATACTTGGCTAGCATGAGACACCCGTAAACGGATTTCTCACCATACCCCAAGAAACGGATTTCTTGGGGACCCCGTTTATCGCGCAGGGCAGCGGAATGAATCCGCATGCTCTGGCTGCTCTTCCCGGAAACCATCAATGCCCTACCTTTTGGTATTTTGCCTCTGTTTCGGCTTTCTGCGGCTTCCACCAATCTACGTTCTGCCTGTACCAGTCGATAGTCGCCTGTAGGCCATCCCTGAACTGCGTGTACCGCGGCTGCCAGCCGAGTTCGCTCACGAGCTTGGAGTTGTCAATCGCATAGCGCAGGTCGTGGCCCGGCCGGTCGTTAACGTGTTCGTAATCGGACGAATCTTTGCCCATAAGCTCCAGAATCAGCTCCACCACCTCTTTATTATTTTTCTCGCCGTTGGCGCCGATCAAATACGTCTCGCCGATTTTACCCTTTTCGATAATTGTCATTACCGCGCTATTGTGATCATCAACATGAATCCAATCACGCACGTTCTCTCCCGCGCCGTAGAGCTTGGGCTGACGGCCCTCCAATATCTCGGTGATCTGACGGGGAATAAACTTCTCGACGTGCTGGTACGGACCATAGTTATTGGAACAGTTGGATATGGTAGCCTGCACGCCAAAGCTGCGTACCCATGCACGCACTAAATGATCGGAACCGGCTTTCGTGCTGGAGTAAGGGCTTGATGGATTATAGGGACTCTCGGGCGTAAACTTGGCCGGGTCGTCCAGCTCTAAGTCACCGTAGACCTCGTCGGTGCTGATGTGGTGCAGGCGCTTGCCGTGCTTGCGGACTGCTTCTAGTACACGGAACGTGCCAATGAGATTACTCTCGACGAAAGGCCAGGGGTTAGCAAGCGAATTGTCATTATGCGATTCCGCTGCAAAGTGTACGACAACATCATTCTTGGCTACCAGCTCGTCAATCAACTGTTCGTTGCATATATCACCGGTAACGAACTCGATCTTATCTAACACAGTTTCTAAGGACGCCGCGTTGCCGGCATAAGTCAGCTTGTCGATAACAGTCACTTTGCAATCTGGTTGGTCCCTCAGGATAGAGTGCGCAAAATTGGCCCCGATAAACCCCGCGCCGCCCGTCACTAGCATCTTTGTCATAGCTCTATTGTACCGTCTCTGTCCGAAAAACATGTTGTGTAATACTTCCACCTCCGTCTGCTGGTATTTTTACAACGGATTGGACTGTTACAATAGGGTACAGCTAAAAGACTAACCGAGGTACGACAGAACCCCCATGAAAAGAGTAATTGTCAGCGGCTATTTTAATCCCTTACACGGCGGGCATCTGGATATGATCGAGGCAGCTAGGACTTTGGGCGACTATCTAATCGTTATAGTGAATAACGACCAACAACAACTGCTCAAGAAGGGCAAAATTATCCTTGATGAAATGAATCGGCTGCGCTTGATGTCCGCGCTCAAGGCGGTGGACGAGGTCGTTCTATCAGTTGACACTGACGCGCCAGTTATAAAAACTCTGCGCGAAATCGCGGTCAAATACCCTAAGGATCAGCTTGTTTTCGCTAACGGTGGCGACCGGGACGGCCAGCGAGTAGTACCCGAGACGGAAGTATGCGAGCAACTAGGCATAGAGATGGTATTTGGCGTAGGCAGCGACAAGGTAGTAAAAAGGGACTCATCAACCAGAATCAACCGGGCGAACGGCCACGAAACAACAAAAGCCCCATAATATCATTGTAGCATAACGTTTATGCTTTGTCAATAAAGCGCTGTAGTTTATCCCTAAAGCTTTGGGCGGAAAATTGCTCGGCGTGTTTTTGTATTAGTTCAGCGTCATATTTATCGGCTTGAAAGTTCTGCAGAGTATCCTTTAAGGACTGCACGGTTTGGTGTTCAAAAAACTCGCCCGTGCGGCCCGGGACAATATAGTCCAGCGCCCCGCCGGCTTGGTAAGCAACCACGGGCATGCCGGCGGCCATGGCCTCGACCGGCGAGATACCAAAATCCTCGAAGCTGGGAAAGATAAATGCCTGACGTGTCCGGGCAAACCTAACAAGTTCTTCGTCCGTGAGTTGGCCCAGGAAAGTAATAGTCGGCCCGGCCATGGCCTGGAGTTCTCGTGTGGTCGCGCCGGAACCAATAACCGTCAGCGAAAGCCGCAGCTCGTTACACGCCTGCACGGCAAGGTCAAATCGCTTCATCGGTACGTGGCGCCCCCAGATGATAAAGCCGTCCCGTTCGAAATCACTCTCTGTGTCAGCGAAACGTTCGATTCCAACTGGCGGATGAATCACTTGGGAATCACGGCCATAAAACTCTTTGATATCGGCCTGAATGTGCGACGAATTCGCTAGTAAGTAGTCAACTTTCTGGGCAGCGGCGTAGTCACGCTCGCGAAGTGGCTTGACCAATAATTTCAGACCCAGCCGCGCCAGCCACTTCGGTTTAAAACCAGGGTGCTTCAGATATTCGTCATAATGCCGCCAGTAGAAATGCACCGGTGTATGACAGTAGGAAATATGAAGAGGCTTTTTCATATTTGATTTACCATTTACCGATTTACCATTAGCCGAATCATTAGCCGAGTTATTTTTCATTTGCCATTTACCGGACTTGGACAGGACGAATTTGGCTTCGCCATTACCGGTGATAGAGATCACCAGGTCGAACTCTGACAAATCCAGGCGCGCGAACCACCGCTGGCGCAGCATGGGGAGAAACTTGCGAAGTTGCCGAAACGGCGAATGCTGCAAATAGCCCGTTACGACTTTGTTGTCTAATTTTTCTCGCCAATCATCTGAGCAGTAGGATGTATAAATAGGCGCCTCCGGATAAAGCTGGTGTAGCTGCTCTACCACTCGTTCGCCACCGCCGCCATACATCCAGTCGGTGACCAAAGCCACTCGTGGCTTTGATTTACCATTTACCGATTTACCATTAGCCAAATTATTTACCATTTTTTATTTCTCAGACCCATTTTTGATAGTCGAAACTATCTTTTGAAAAATCAGATTTAACTCAAGAGCTTCTTGGAGCAATGCGTCAAGTTTGTCATCATTTGTTATTCTTTTGAAGATCGTGAGCCAGTACTTTGTCTCGGCGGATTCTTTTTTGGCTATGTAAATCTTATTCTTGAAGTCGAGCTTAGAACTCGCGTTGTTCGCTTCTGCGTAATTCGCGCCAATACTCGTAGCAGAACGAATAACCTGGTTGACGCAAGGCTTCAAGCTTGGATTAGTAGCATAAGGACCGCAAATTTCTATAACAGACACACTAAAATCAATTGTACGTTGTTCTAGCTGGTGTAGTTTTTCTTGATAAATGGTCATTGGTAAATAATTGTGAACTGATAACTGATAAATGTAAAATGTCCGCGGTTACTTTGCTCCGCGATGGAACAGCACGACTGCTGCTGTTTTCGCCAGGATAACGATGTCGTTCCAGAAGCTCCAGTTCTGGACATAGTACAGGTCCAGCTTGCGGCGTTCCTCGAACGGCAGGTCTTTGCGGCCGGAGATAACGGCTAGTCCGGTCATACCGGATTTGACGCTTAGTATCAGGTTCTTTTTGTCGTACTTGTCCAGGTCGCGCTGTACCAGGGCACGCGGACCGACCAGGCTGATGTCGCCCTTGACGACGTTGATGAGCTGCGGCAGTTCGTCCAGTGACGATGCGCGCAGGAACCGGCCGAGACGGCTGATACGCGGGTCGTTTTCCAGATAGTCGCCATTTTTTCTGTATTCAACCGCGAGCTCCGGGCGGCCCATTTTGGCAAATGCCTCTTCGGGCAGGAGCCCACTGTACTTTGTCTTGTTGCTTCGGAATTTAAAAATACGGACCTTTGAATTAAAGCGGCTTAAGCGCTCTTGGCGGAAAAAAATGGGACCCGGGTCAAACAACAAAATGAGCAGGGCGACGATCAGCATAATCGGCAGGGCGATGAGCAGCATAATACCACCAACCACTAGATCGAACAGCCGTTTGACGATCCGGCCCCAGCCAGTCAGGGCGGTCTGATGCACGGCAATGACGGGTATGGAATTGAACAGATCAACATCAATATTGCCAGACAACAGCTCGCTATTACCCGGTACAAAACGGTAGGCGATGTGGCGCTCTTGGGCATAGGCTAAGATCTCGCTGTTTTTGTGCGGTTCAACATACAGCTCGGTCTGGATGATACTGTGAATGCCAAGGTGTTCGAGTGCTTTGGTAGCCGCGGCAAAGGAAGCGAAGTGCTGGTAATCCGGCCCGATTTGTTTTGAGCCGACAATACCGATAATCCGGTAACCGCTGGTTCTGGTTTGAGCAAGCGACGTGATAAACTCGTTGGTCACCTTAGAGTCACCAACTATGAGGACGTTATTCACGCCGATACCAAAGCTAAATAGACTGCGGCGAGCGGCTCGTGCCAGCGTGCGGAATAGCAGGACAAATAAGAATGCCAGGATAAGCGCGTACACGGTAATGAGCCGGGAAGGAAAAACATCAGTCTCGGTTATGTAGCCATAGCTGATGAGAAACAGGATGCCGACAAACGAACCCACGGCTAAGCGCCCGAATTCGGAAAATCGGTTTTCGTAGGTGTTCTTGCTGTATAAGCCCAACAGCGCAAACACCAGTAACCAAAACGGTATCAGGAAGAGCAGGGTAACAAGATAATCCTCTCCGCTCAGGCCGCTGATATGCAGTGGCCGGTCGTCTAGTCTAACCCGTAGGATATAAGCTGCCGCGAAGGCCGCCACGAGCGCGAGAAAATCGCCGACGACCAGGAAGAATCCGTAAACCAATGAAGCGTTGTTCCTCATCCCGTTACCCCTAGGAAGCGCTTGACGCGTTGCTTAAGATGATTCTTTCCCGGCCCTGTTTTCAAGTGTTTCTCCCTGGCAAAAGCATCGTTGCTGTCTCTGTATGCTTCATAGTATATTAATTCGAACGGACCTCGACCCTTAGTGTACGTGCTTTTGCCCGAGTTGTGTTCATCCAGGCGCTTCCGTAAGTCTGACGTACAGCCTGTATATAACATTCCGCTTTTTTCACTGCGCAGTATGTAGACGTAGGTAAAGCTAGGGGTAACGGGACGCATTGTCCCTATTTTATACCAAATCAGGGAAACACATCAGATGGAAATATAATCTCTCGCGAAATTATGTACAAAAAGCGAAACTAATACGCTACAATGACCTAATAGGAAATAGGAAATAGGAAATAGGAAATAGGAAATAGGAAATAGGAA
>CAYWFI010000032.1:0-8334 GCA_964458165.1 uncultured Candidatus Saccharibacteria bacterium | reverse complement strand
CTCAATCCCGTTGAGGATGAAGTCGAGCTGGGATGCCTCCTCTTCGAGTACCTCGCGGTTCCCGTTGATGGCGGCTTCGTTGTCAAGCTCGATCTGCCGGAGCAGACGCTCGACCTGCTGACGACGCTGGCGGGCACGAACGATGTCGCGCTCGCTCTCGTCAAGAGCATCATGCTCGTCAGCGATAGCATGCGCTCGAGCCTCGACGTCGGCAATCGCCTCGTCGCCTGCTTTGCGCAGCCGCTCGATGCGGGCACGGTTCAGGTTTTGGGTGGTCATGATTTTCTCCTTTCCCTATGCAAGGGATTTCGGATGGGTTTCACTCAGGCTGCATATGCAGACCAAGTGGCCAGAGCCAGTATCCCCTGCGGGACTGGATAACACGCTGCCGGCTAACAAGTAGTCAGCATGGTGCTATCCAGTACCTTCAGAAAAGAAGTTTTCATGAACCAACCATGGTTCTGTAAGTTTGTAGACGATTAGTCTAATTCAGACGTAAATCTGAAAGTTGTGTGTAGAGTTTAAAACTCTAAATGTAGTCACTTTCTGCATCGGTAACCATTCTTCGCTAAAGCTTCGAACGGCTCGGCGGAGTCTGCTGGCGAGCATTGCTACTCAAGCCTACGACTACAACGCACGTCGAATGCAGATTACTAACCTCTGGCGCTAGCGGGGGCGGCTAGTTATTACCTCTGTTACTAGCCATCTAATACTAGCTTGTAACAGATAAGGTTACTAATCTGCATTCGGACATGCCCGAAACAGATAAATGAACTGTAATGATCCGACTTGTTAAAATTCGAGTTGCACCACAACTTTGGCCTGCTCTCTGACAGAGTCAGAGACCTGCCAAGTTGTTTCTGACGCCTGGAACGATTTTTCGCTCCGGATGCTCCCTCACCGTATTACAGATACGGCTCAGTCCGCTCCAGAGACGAAGAAATCGCCCCAGGCATCCAGCTGCAATCGAATTTAACAGGAGTAAAGCTTTAGTGGACAGCACAAAAAGTACCGTTTCCGGTACCCTGGCTAATCTCAACTTGTTTCCCTGTTCACACCCCTCGCCTAAAGATTTCCCACCTCAGGAGGATGATGTAAACATTCTACCACAAGGATATAAAAAAGTCAATACTTTATGACATATTTTGTTTATGCTTTGCAAACAAAATATGTCAAGTACAAAGGACTAAGTTCTATGGACGAAGTAAGCCCACGACACTGCTTTTGTTTTACGGAAGATTTAGTGCTAGATTCTGGATATGAATGAGCTTACTGAACGCTGCGAATCCTTCGCAATAGATATACTCACCTGCTGTAAATCGATGGAATATAATACAATCACCAGGCCGATTATTGGACAACTCATTCGTTCCGCTACAAGTATCGGGGCCAACTACACGGAGGCTCAGATGGCAATATCCAAAAAGGACTTTCGCGCGAAGGTATTCATCGCCAAGAAAGAATGCGCCGAGACTGCCTATTGGCTACGGCTCTTGGGCGCTTTGGAAACCGTAGAACAAGTAACGATATTTCAAAAGGAATGCGGTGAGTTACTTGCAATATTCCAGACAATTACAAATAAAACCAAGCCATCCAATACTTAGTCCTTTGTACTTTGTACTTCGACCTTGCTTCGTGGGAACACGAAGCCAAACGTACTGCCCTTGCCCTCCACGCTTTTAAAAATAATCGCGCCTCCCTGCGCCACTATAACCTTGCGAGCCATGTAGAGTCCCAGGCCCGTGCCGTCCGGCCGGGCGCGCTTGGCATTATCCGCGCGGTAAAATTTGGCAAACAGTTTGTGCTGGTCTGCTTTTGGTACACCCAAGCCTGTGTCAGTTACCTTGAACTCTACTGCCCTAGATGTCGCCTCAAGACTGACGGTTATCTTGCCGCCAGCCGGCGTGTAATAAATAGCGTTGTCAGCAAAGTTCATAACGACTTGCCGGATTTTGGTCTCATCTAATTTCAGCATTGGGAATTCACCCGGTTTGTCAAAATGGAGCTTAAGCCCCTTGGCTTCAGCTGTTTCGCGCAATTGATTGAGCTCGCCCTCTACCACGTCAGGCAGATAAGTCGGCTCCGTTTCAATCAAAAACTTGCCGGTACGCAGGCGTGACACATTGAGCAAGTCAGCAATCAGATATACCATACGCTGCGAGCTTATAAACGCCTGGGTCAACAGCTTGTGTTGCTGTTCGTTCAGCTCGCCAGCGTCGCCCTCCAGCACCATACTCAGGTAGCCTTTGACGCTCGTCAGCGGCGTGCGTAGCTGGTGCGACGCCATACTGATAAACTCGTCTTTGGTTTCGTCCAGGCTTTTCAGCTTGGCATTACTGGATCTTAGACGCTTTGTGGCGTCATCTACTTCGTTTTGCAGCGTCTTGTTGAAAGCCTTTATCTCCTCGAATCTTAGTGAGTTCTGCAATGCGAGCGACAATTCGTCGGCAACGATGCGAATTACCTCAAGATCATTCGGATTAAAGGTGTTTCCACTTTGCTTATCGCCTATAAGCATTACGCCTATCTCCTGTTGGGGATTAGAAATTTTTACTATAAGCGCGACGTTCTTTTTTAGTAATTTATCTTTCAGTGCTTTTTGGCGATGACCTTCAATTTCGGAGACAATTACGAGTTTTTTGCTTAATTGATTCATAAGTTCAATAATGCCGCCGAAATCGTCTTCTATATCAATGTTGTTCGACTCCTTACGGATGTCTATTTTTCTGTCAAGGATAAATTCTACAAAAGAAGCCTTTAGCTTATAGGTAAGCATATCGGATGATGCCTTCAGCAGAGAGGTTGCTTCGGATTTAGTGACAACAAGTTTCGTAAAATCATCAATGAAGCCCTGGGGTTTATACGAGTCTCTATAAAATATTTTTTCGCTTAATTTATCAAACAATCGCTTCAACGGAGAGAATGTTAAGCCAAACAGCATGGCGAGTGTCGTATATATAATATTTTCAGTGCTGCTATCAACAGAGTTAGCGCCAATTACTTTATCGAGTAAGATAAATGTCACAAATCCATACGCCAACCCAAGTACCATCAGTGAAGCTATGTAGGCAAAGGATCGGGCAATGATTGGTTTTA
Source organism: uncultured Candidatus Saccharibacteria bacterium (assembly GCA_964458165.1). Lineage (GTDB taxonomy): Bacteria > Patescibacteriota > Saccharimonadia > Saccharimonadales > JACDBH01 > CAYWFI01. Next base: position 5,238 of record CAYWFI010000032.1, on the reverse strand, counting down.
TATTAAATAGTTTGTTTCTGACAATACCTATTGCTACCGATAACACAAGAATTAGCGTGAAAACCGGTCCCAGTTGAGATACATTCCAGGAACGGGTGAATATTGGAAGAAATATGTTCGTTATAATTGCGAATGTAAATGTCAGAGTAAGGCCGACAAGTATAAGACGTATATTACGAACAAAGAACTTATCCTTTGAATGGCGCATGCCTTGAATTAGGACTTTGATTGCACCGCCAAAACAAAAAAACATTGCGAGGATAACAATTGCGTACGCTGCGCCAAGTTCCTGAATCGCAGCTTCTTCAAAACCCGTGACTTCCTTTACCGCGAAAGGCGACAAAGCAAGAACCGTACCGATGATAAGTACCGGTAAATCAGTGGTAATTTTGTATTTCTTATCACCCTCTACAAATATTTTGGTGAATTGCCAAAACAAATATACCGACATAAGTCCAAATACATTTGCCAGACGGGCGAACCACAAGCTCCACTGCAGATCAAGATAATGATCGGTCGCGTAATTGAATACCGTCCAAAGCACTACTGAAATTACGAAGATAAAAAAAGTGATGTTGACCTTGTTGTGCGTATCTTTCAGCAGAACGAGTGTGCCAAGAACAATATTAGCAATAGCGACACATAGCAAAATAACCAGACCAAGTGTGAGCATAGATACAATGTACCACGGTTATGCTTTTGTGTTCTAATCAACAATTTTTAGCGCTGTATAGTGCAGATTCTTGCCCTGTACCAAGTCTTCATACCCACCTATTGCCCGTGCGGCCCTTGGGTGCGCCTCGTCTACCATGGCCCCGAGTTCGTGCAAGTGCAGTACCGCCGGGACACTAATAGCCCCCATGTGTTCTTTTGGCTCAGCATTGTCAATAATCCTAAACGGGATCTGTTTCCATTTCGTATACAGTACGAAGAAATGTTTGACAAAAATTGTTGTCCAGGTATGAATACCTTCCTCTAGCGCCCAATCTTTCATTTCGTGCGACAACATTCCATAGACCGAGTTGTCGGTGTTTCGATGAGTTGCGGCCACAGCCAAGCTACTAATGTCCCAGGTAAATTCTTTTCTACCGCTAAAATGGCGTCTCATGGCGGGCATTTCATACCATTCACAAGCTGTTTTTTCGATATCAGCCATTATTTCCGTTTCTGATTTTCCCCAGACAACTTGCATATCATCGACGGTTTTCAGGTTTGAATTAGCCCCATCTACCATTCTGGACATTCCTACGATTTTGTATGTCCCATCATTTTCCGTCTGGTTAGTATCCACTACAACAAGAAACCGTGAATCATCTTCATATGGCTGATATTCCACGACCATCTCTTCGGCAAATTCCTTATCGTCTTCGTGGTCATACCATTCGGCTTTAAAAATTTTGGCCTCATGGTACCGGGCAAGCGCTCCGAATTTATTGCTTTTATCAAGCCGTACTACAACCATCCCGGAAGAGTCCGTTTCTTCGCTACTGATATGTCCTCCTATCAAATCAGTAAACTCAGCGGCCAAGGCACTTGGATACAGATCTATCCTGTATGAATACTCGTGATCATGAACAGGCTTAAGCTCTACGACATTTTTCAACAAGCCTTGGGTTGCGGTAGCCTCTAATTCTGCCCGCATTCGTTGATCGTATAAAGCAACGTCCATTTCCAGAGCTTGGTCTGGGGTGTATGTATCGCCTGGCGGTGTTTCGAAATTTCGATTTGTCATAAATTTTGTTTTTTTACCTTACTTTAACTGTACCCCGTATTCGGCAGAAATACCAGATTGTTCTGCTTCGCGACGTTCACGACGTATGTCAGATGCCCAACGGCCAAACCGTGTGAGCATAATCGGCGATAGAACGAGCATCCAAAAACGAATATCAGTTGCGTAATCTACGAATTTTTCGGCGGCTCCTTCAAACTTGGTTCCTTCAAGGTGTCGGATTCCACCAGTACCAAGGTAAGCTATCACGCCGGAAACACCACTAATTAAGGTTGACGATGCCACGGCATTAGACACGTCCTTTTTCAGTGACGGTTCGCTTGTCTTCATATTTTCGTCAATTACGACTATTCCGGCACCCAGCCCCAAGGATACGCCAGTATATTCAATCGTTGAGCCCACAGCTTTTTTTAGCTTTGAAACTGATTCCGTTTCATCATCTGCGGCAGTTATCTCTAAAGCTGTTTGTTCTACATTCCCGCCTGATGTATCAACCTCTGTTACACCTCCTTTTTTGGCTAACTTTTTTAACTGTTTTCTTTCGGCTCGCGCTTCGGCTCTACTTTGTTTTCGCAGTCTGCTTTCGGTTACTTTTTCATTCATAACTCCGCCTTTTTGATTTAAGCCAGCAACTATAAGCGCGCTTGATCCCAGCTCAATTGCCATAGTTATGCCAAAAACCTTAAGTCCGGCGTCTATTTCATTGCCGCCTTCTTTTATCACTTCAAGCGCCTCATTAGCCCGGATAGCTTCATTGAGCGGTGATTGCTCGAACGCAAACGCGGTAACACTTCCTGCCAGCAGAAGTCCCCCTATAATTCGACGTGTTCTGCCGTATGAATTCGTTTCAACGGATTCATGAAGAATACCGTCTTCTGGTGCGTCAGTTAACGGTTTAACGATATTTCGCTGGGGTTGGTTTTCTGGACTCATAACATTTATACGATTTTCTTAAAATTAATTATACAATTTTAATTATAATTATACAACCTTATTATTCGGAGTAAGTTTTTCACCATGGGTATCTTCACTGTATACTGTCTGTATTGTGATAAAAATAGCCATCATCGAAGACGACCAAGCTATCAGCCAGATGTATCGCATCAAGTTTGAGGCCGAAGGCTATCAAGTCGAAACTGCCAGTAACGGCCACAAAGGGTTGGACCTGTGTCTAACGTTTCAGCCGGATATCGTCCTGCTCGACCTTATGATGCCAGAGATGAATGGTGATGAAATGCTGGTCGCGCTACGTCAAACCGAGTGGGGCAAGACCGTGAAAGTTATCATTCTGACCAACATGGGCGAACAAGAAGCTCCAGAGGTGGTCAAAGCACTGGATGTGAGCGCCTTTATCGTCAAGGCCGATATGACCCCCCGCCAAGTTGCGGAACTGGTCAAAAAACAGTTATCCTGATTGTATGCGAGTCGCTTTAGTAGGTTTCGGAGTAGAGAATCAAGCCGTTTACAGACACTTTATCAAAAGGGGCGTATCACCTACTGTATGCGACCAAAACCCTGATATAGAGCTTCCTGAGAGCGCACAGGGGCAATTAGGGCCCGAATACTTGCAAAATCTTGATAATTTTGACATGATTGTGCGTTCGGTTGGTGTCCACCCATCTGTTATATTAGACAAAAATCCTGCTTCCGGCCCAAAAATAACAACCGCCGTTAATCTATTTTTTCAAGCGTGTAAAACCCCCATTATCGGTGTTACCGGTACCAAGGGCAAAGGCACGGCCAGCACCTTGATACATAAATTTCTAGAAGCCGGCGGTAAAAAATCAGTGTTAGCCGGTAATATCGGCACTCCTATGTTGGACGTATTGGAAGCAGCGGCCGGAGCGGATTTCGTGGTGTTAGAGCTGTCTAGTTTTCAGCTGTACGACCTGCGTTACAGTCCAGCACGGGCTGTTTGCTTGATGGTGGTGCCAGAACATCTAAACTGGCATAGCGATTTTGATGATTACAAGCGTGCTAAAACCAATTTGTTCCGATATCAAAATAGCGACGGTGTCGCAATTTTTAATACTCTCGACCAAGCCAGCCGCGACATTGCAGCCGTTTCACCCGCTACGACCAAGCTGACTTACGCGGTGCCCAAGCCGGACGAACACCTGCTAGCCCTTTGCACGACTTTTGTGGATGGCGATACAATCTATTGCGGTAAGCAGCCGGTTTTAAAGATAAATGAGGTTAAACTGCCTGGCCGGCACAATCTGGAGAACATCTGTGCCGCCATAGCCGCGACTTGGGATTTGATAGATAGTAATGCCGAGGCTGTTCGCCAAGTCGTAACGACATTTGGCGGGCTTGAATTCCGTTTGCAGACTATCAGGGAGCTGGGTGGCGTTACTTATGTGAATGATTCTTTTTCTACCACCCCGGAAACCGCCATTGCCGCGATAAATGCTTTTGATCAGCCGAAAATAGTTATTCTCGGCGGTAGCGACAAGGGCATACCTTTCGACGAGCTAGCTAACGCGGTCGTTGGGGGTAACGTCAAGTCAGTTCTTGCCATCGGTGACCAGGGCCCGGTCATCGCGAAACTGCTACAGACCAGGGGTTACAATAATTTTGTCCTTGCCGGATTAGACTCTATGCCCGATATCGTACAAAAAGCTCAAAAGCTCGCCGGACCTGGTGATGTCGTGCTGCTTTCTACCGGCTGTGCCAGTTTTGGTATGTTCAAAGATTACAAAGACCGCGGCAACCAATTCAATCAAGCTGTTCTAGCACTGACTTGAGCTGCTTGATAACGGGCTGCTCTGGTTGCAATACTTCTGCTCTGTCGTCTACGACTTCTCTGATAAGCTCTTCTATCCAGTGGTAGTGCGTGCAGCCTAGCACAATCACGTCGGCACCGCCTTTTAGGGCAATGCTTACGTTGTCTTCAACATTTCTACGGTCTACCTGATTATCTTCGACCATCCTGGCCCATGTACTGCAATCTGGCTCAATAACCGCGACTTTGTCGCAATATTCTGATTTAAGCCATTTGTACCTGCCGCTTGCCAGGGTAGTTGGCGTAGCGAATACGGCTATAGTGGCGGTTTTGGTAAGCTTGGCGGCCGGTTTGACCATTGGCTCCATACCAATAAGCGGTATGGGCAGCGCCACCCGTAGCTCGGCAATGATAGACGTGGTTACCGTGTTACAGGCCACCACTATAACGTCGCAGATCTCCTCTACCATCTGTTCTAGAATAGGCAGGACGAATTTGAATAATTCCTCCGGGGTTTTTGTACCGTATGGCAGGTTGGCCTTATCCTCGCGCAAAATAACTTCATGTCCAGGTAAGGCTTCTTCGAAAGCATTGGCCACGGATAGCCCGCCAACACCAGAATCAAATACACCGATTTTCAGCAGCCGGTTCCGCTCTAGTACGTTGAGTTCGACTTTACGGTTTGCTCGTTTACCGCCAGCCGTTATAAATTCTTCTTTTTGTATACCACCTAGTAGCTTTATACCTGTGCGGATAACTTCCGCTTTAATTGACATCTGCTGCC
>CAYWFI010000031.1:0-8838 GCA_964458165.1 uncultured Candidatus Saccharibacteria bacterium | reverse complement strand
CTTGCATAATCACATCCCAGATAAAACTAAGGTCGCGGTATTTTACATACGCGGCTGACAGGAACAGTGCCAGGCCCACGCCAAATATATAAATTTCCAGCAGCGCCAGGGGCAGCCACACCACAGATACCGCAATGGGTACCTGGTTAATAGCCATCAGCACGCCAAACACAACCAGGTTAAGGCCAAGGTTAATGAGCGCTGACACGCTGGTGCTAAGTACTATCATCCAGCGCGGAATACGTATCTTGCGTATTAGGTCGCCCCGACCTACCACCGAACCGAGACCTTGGTTGGTTATATCGGCAAAAAACTGCCACAATATAATGCCGAGCAGCAAATAAACGGGGTAGTGCGGAATGCTGCCGCCCAAGCGGATAAATTTGGTAAATACGACGTAGAGTATGACAAACATAAACAGCGGGCGCAACAACGACCACGCGTAACCAAGCACGGAGCCTTGGTAACGGAGTTTGAAGTCCGTGCGGACCAGCTCGGCCAATAACGCGCGGTTTTGTTTGGACACAAGATGTTTCATGTAAGCTTAGGATATTATAGGACATAACAGATATAATGGACAGGAGTATGACTAAATCTACAACTTTTGTGGTTATCCCTAATTGGAATGGCGCCGATATGATTGCGTCCTGTTTGGAGTCACTGCAAAAGCAAACTGAGAAGTGCCAGATAATCGTGATAGATAACGGGTCGACCGATGATTCTGTCAATCTTATAAAAAAGAGGTTTCCAAAAGTCACCCTGCTGGAGTTCCCTGATAACGCCGGGTTTGCGGGAGGCGTGAATCGTGGAATCCGCTATGCGCTAGAACAAGGCGCCGAATATATCGCGCTTTTCAACAATGACGCGGTGGCTAACAAGGATTGGCTAAAAGAACTCGTTACAGAAGCAAAGGAGCACCCACAGGCCGGCATTGTAACGGGCAAGTTGCTTCGTACCGACAAAAAACACATCGACAGCACGGGGGATTTTTACACCATCTGGGGTTTACCCTTTCCACGTGGGCGCAACCAACTAGACACCGGGCAGTTTGATGAGCCAGAAGAAGTCTTTGGCGGGTCGGGTGGGGCTAGCTTGTACCGTGCCGGTTTATTTAGGCAAATCGGATTGTTTGACGAAGACTTTTTTGCTTACTACGAGGACGTGGATATCAGTTTCCGCGCGCAGATGGCCGGCTGGAAAGTACGCTACACACCACATGCGCTGGCTTATCACGGCGTTGGCGGCACCAGCTCAAAAATGGGAGATTTTGCCAGGTTTCATTCCGCAAAAAACTTCCTGTTGCTCTATGCCCGCAACATGCCCCTGAAGCTGTATTTAAAATATCTGCTACTCTTCGCCTTGCAGTTCAGCCGGATGGGTTTGAGCGCGATTGCCCGTCGCAAATTCAAGGTCTTTTTGAGCGGCACCTGGGCAGCAATGAAACTCCACAAAACAACCGTGAAGGTTCGAAAGGGAAATTTGTCTCGCCAAAAGGTAGAGACCAGCTACATAGATAACATCCTAACGCACTCTCGTCCGCCGCGTATTCCTGCGGTCTCCAACAAAGACGCATAGGCTGGCCAAGCCCCACCAGGTGTAGGCGACGGCTTCGTTGGCGAGACAGATGACTGGGTTTCTACAGAATCTCAAACAGAGGATCAAAGTAGTATAGTTTGTTCCGCTCTCTTTCGGGTGTCAAATCACGGATTAAGCCTGCCTTGGCAAATTTCGCAATTAGATTGAGTGTAGTTTGCGCGTTTTGAATGTTTGCTCTTTTTGCAATTGAGGTAGGTGTAAATGTCGGCTGGCTAAACAGCGCATCCAACAAGGAGGATGCGTAGATTGAATTAAATTCTGGTAATCTATTACGCAATTGCTTGTAAAGTTTCTCTATTCTGTCTATTCTTTCTTTGGAAACCCTGGCCTGTTCTCTGACCGCTCTTAGAAAGAAAGCAATCCACTCTATCCACTCTTCGTCTTCGCTCACACCATTTAGTCTCTCGTAATAATCCCTACGATGAGCCTCGAGAAACTCAGATACATACAGATTTGGATATGCAGTCAGGCCTTTCTCAAAAAGATATAGCGGAATTAGCAGACGACCCACGCGACCATTGCCATCCGCGAATGGATGTATTGCTTCAAACTGATAATGCATCACGGCAGCCTGTATCAACCTATCAGACTGATCATCTCTGTGCATGTATTGGGCTAGGTTTGATATTAGGCTTGGTATCTCAGTATGAACTGGCGGGACATAGCTCGCCTCATCAATTGTAGCTCCAGGAGGCCCAATATGAACCTGGTGGGTTCTGAATTTTCCGGGGTTTTTATTCTTACCTCTGACCGAGTTTAGTAGCTCCTTGTGCAGCTCCTTAAACACATTCTCGTCTAGAGCCTTTGTTTTTAGCAGCTCCCTACCATAATCAATGGCTTGACGATAGTTTGCTATTTCACGATAATCTCTTTGCTTTTCGTTCTCTTCGGTTTCAACCTCGTCCGCATCGAATTCCAAGACTTCCTCGAAAGTCGCCTGGGTTCCCTCAATCCGGGAGCTAAGCACCGCTTCTTGTGTCTCGAACGTTCTCCTGATGATTGATGGGTTGTGGAGTCTTTTTACCGCTTCATCATATCTTGCAACAGATTCTCTTGCATCTGTTAATAACCCTATGAGAGGGTTAATATCTATTTCTGGTGGTAGTGCGGGTGGTGTGAAAGGTTGTTTTGCCATAATTATTAGTATGCCCTAGTTTAGAATTAGTACCTCAAGAATACTGTCTGATTAGAATTATACTCGAATTAATTCTAATTTCAAGCCATATGTTAGAATTAATCTCGATCTATTTCTAAATGTCCTTTGTTGTCTCAGCTATGGTTTGGCACGAAAATACCCTTACACTGAAGCAAGCCTAAGAGTACTTTTATGTGTCATTTATATAGTTATAGTCGTCGGTAATGCAACATAGGCCGGCCAAGCCCCACCAGGTGTAGGCGACGGCTTCGTTGGCCCAAATGTGAACCAGAAAGTTTGTGACGGCCAGTCCAGCGAAAGAGGCCAGGAGCGCCAACGCCAGCGGATTGTCTTTGGCCAGGCCGTACAGCCGAATGGTGACGAGCGCCAGAATTGCCAAAAACAGCGCCAATCCAATGACACCAACCTCGTGCAAAATTTGGAAGTAATAATTCTCATTCAGCACTGTACCCTGTACGTCGTTACGGATAGATGCCAGCCCAGCCGTACCCGGACCGTAGCCTAGCGGATTATCGCCAGCGGCCTCTAGTGACTCTTGCCAGAATCTTATCCTTAGTTGATTAGGATCCTCCAGCACTGTGCTTTCGTCCGCGTGCAGAATAACGTTTTGCACAAAGTACGTGTCTCGCGCCGCGTACAAGCCGCCAATCAATACCAGCAGCGCTATAGCCACCGAGGCTATAAGTTTTTTGCCGACTTTTATCTGCTTTTTGTGTTTATAGAAAAGACCTAACAGTACCGCGGCAGTAACTACCGCGCCGATCCAGGCACTGCGCGAAAAAGTAAACAGCAAACACAGTAAGCTTAAGGCCACTATGCCGCCGGCCATTTTCTTAAGCTCACGGTTTTTAGTGGTGAGCAGATAGGCCAGCGCGATGGAAAAAATAATAATCACGTACGACCCGAATGAATTAGGGTCGCGCAGGGTAGACATTATCCGCTCCAAATCCGGCTTGTCGTCAATATAAAAAGCCGGCAGCACGCCATTGGCCCGAGAATAGCCAACACTCCCGAGCGCGTTGTCCGGTAGCAAGGTGTACTGAATTACGCCAAAGCCAAGCACCAGCACCGCGACTGCCATCACGACTTTGAGCGCGTTCTTCTGTAGCCAGTCGGGCTTGTACATATGCGTTAACAGCAGACCGTATATGAAGAACAGCAGAAAGCGCAGATTATACACCACACCCAAAATTTCGGCGTCGGCGTCAGTTGGTTTGATGGCCGCGATAAATAACGTCAGCAGACTATAGGCTGCAATCAGCCAAATCAACCTATCCTTGAGTAGAGGTTTAAACCACGCTTCGCGCGCGCTCGCTATCAACGCCAACGCAAAACCACCCACCAGAACAATGTCCTTAAAAACTTTGGCGAACTCCAGCAAGCCAAAGGTCGTACCAAACCACGTCGAGACAAAAATATGCAGCGGCATATAAGCCAGCAGCCCGAAGAATATCCACAAGGCTACTCTGCCGACTCGGTTAAAAGCCGGCAAAGCCGCCATTTGCCGAGTCTCTTGGCGTAGAAGTGATTTTTTGGCTGTGCTACTCACGCACAATACCCCTTGTATTGCTTGTTCCGTTGCGCGCCAAGAAAATCGCTTCTACGCTCAAGCAGAATACCCTTGAAGTCAGTGGGGATAGTTAGGCTCATCAAGTATAATTATAGCAATGAAACATATCGTTATTGATGCTCGCATCCGTCCGAGCAGTACCGGCCGCTACGCCGATCGGTTGCTTGAGCATTTGCAAAATCTTGACACCAAGAATCATTACACGGTGCTGCTTGACCCTAAAGATACCTGGCGGCCCTCGGCCAATAATTTCAAGGCTACCCCGTGCCCATACAAAAAATTCTCTTTCAACCCGCTAGATCAAATTACCTTTGCCCGATTCTTGAAAAAACTCAAACCCGACCTGGTGCATTTCGCTATGACGCCGCAAGAGCCAGTGTTTTACCGTGGCAAACGTGTCACCACTACGCACGACCTGACTATGCTGCGTTTTACCCGGGCAGGCCGAAAGCTAAAGCTTGTGCACTGGCTGCGGATGGCTGGCTATCGCTGGCTTTTTTGGTCGAGCCATCGTGCCGCCAAGGCTATTATCGTGCCGACCGAGTACGTGAAGCAGGATTTAATTAAGCTGCATCCATTTGCGGCAGACAAAACCGTAGTTACGCTTGAAGCCTCTGAACCCCCGCTGCCCGTCAAGACAAAACCGCTGGCTGGGGTCAGACAACCATTTATCATGCATGTAGGCAGTCCGTTCCCACACAAGAATATCGAGCGCCTGGTGCAAGCCTTCGCGCTGCTCAAAAAAGACAAACACCCGGACCTACAGCTGGTACTAGCAGGGAAGAAAGAATACTATTTCGAGCAACTTGAGAAGAGTTTGGAACATTTTGAGTTTAAAGACGACATTATCATCCCGGGTTTTGTATCAGACGCCGAGCTCAAGTGGCTGTACGAAAACACCGAATGTTACGTACTGCCAAGCTTAAGCGAAGGTTTCGGCTTGCCAGGGCTGGAGGCGATGGCGCACGGTGCGCCGTTAGCCAGCAGTAACGCCACATGTTTACCAGAGGTGTACGGTGATGCAGCCGTTTACTTTAACCCCGAGGACCCCGAGCACATAGCCGCGGTGGTCAGCGACATCATCACCAGTCCGGCTTATGCAGACAAAATACGAACACGAGGGACTAAACAACTTGACTTGTATTCCTGGAAAAAAATGGCAGAACAAACGCTCGAAGTTTATTCTAAACTTCTAGAAGTGAAAAGCTAAAAGTCCGTAAAGTCAGAAAGCCCACTCCCCTGTCATTTAGTGAACAGGGCCGCTACATGTGTATATTGTACGCGAAATATATACTATATAATGTATTTTTCCTGCATATAACAGATTGGGATTGGATTTTGCACATGATATTCAGATGCTCAAAAAAATACATGTTATAATATGCATAATTTAGTGTACTTTCTTTAGGAGAGAAGATGCGCCAGATATTACAGCTATTGTCTCGCTTTGGCTTTGCGGCCATTATTTTTTGCGCCCTGCTGCTACCTTCCGTGCCTACAGACGTTTTTGCCCAATCCACCCCAGAGACGTGGGGTGATTTTATAAACGAACCTGATATAAGCTACGGCGACTTACGCTCTGCTCAAGAACACCTTAGCGACAATCGAATTGTGATGTCTATTTTTAGCGGCATGGAGTGTGAAGAAAAAGCCTACCAAATTATAAACGGTGGTACTTATGGTCCCTGTTGGTATTCGAGCGGGGAGCACAAAACAACGAGGGGCGGTCATGGCTATGTGCCTGCTGGCGAAGACAAAGCGGGTTTTATGATGAATTTCGAGACGCTACTCTTCCCGACTAAGCATCATGATGTGCTCATAGAAAAATCGGCCCGCGAAAACCACGCCTGGCTTCGCAAAGGCGATGGTCTAAAAGCAACTCTTGTCGAAGATCCTGCTGTCCAAAACCCGAACTTTTGGGTCTGGAACAACCCCGCTAGCCTAGAGCTTAGGAACGAAGATGGCAGTCCTTTTTATTTTCACGACAATTATCTGTACGCCCAGTCGACTTTCTCAAACGACGGCCGATGGATGTTGCTTTTTGACACCACCGGCTACCTTATAAGGATAGATCTAGAAACGCTTAGCATATCTACTTATCGTGTAGCCGACAAGGACGAAAGCCTGTGGCCAGCGATAGCCATATCCGATTCCGGCAGATACATCACCGTCAACAACCGCGTCAACGACTTCTTTGTATTGGACACACAAGGATGCACCGAGACCGATGTCTACATAAAGATCCCTAGTGATGAGATAAGCTGTAAAACCCGGAGCATAAAAGACTACGCCGTCGAATATTTTGAAGACCTCTATAGAACATGGGCTGAATTCTGGAACGACGATATTCTGAGAGTGAGAGGCATTAGCAAAGATGGTGCCAATGGCGAAGAAATCATCTTCCGCGCCCCAAATACTACAAAGCGGCGTTACGTAGCATTGGGGGATTCCTTCAGCTCAGGCGAGGGCGCCGGTTCGTACATAACCGGCACGAATATACAGAGTACAAATATGTGTCATACATCAACCAAATCTTATCCGTACTACATAAACAACCGTGTCAATCTTGATTCTTTCCTTTCGGTTGCCTGTTCCGGGGCTCAAATTGACAATGTGATGTCGCAGACTCAATACGCTCATGCTTCTGACCAAAGCTCTTTTCCAGGTAAACAACCACAAATCAGAAGCATTACTGGAGCCGATATTGTCAGCATCACTATGTCGGGGAATGACATCGGTTTCGTGGAAATGCTTAGGTATTGTCTTTTGCTTGCCGCAAATTGCTATAACTCTTATGAAGAAAGGTTGGAGATAGCAAACCAAATAAGAGATGTGCACCCTCGGTTGGTTACGATGTATCAGAGCATAATCGGCACTGCCCCGAATAAGAAGAAGCTATATGTCATTGGCTATCCCCAACTAGTGAACGGTGCACCGAATGCTACCTGCGCCGCAAATGTCAATTTTAACTATTACCAACGCAGGATGGTAAATGATTTGATTAATTATTTCAATGCCGTAATAAAAAACGCGGCCGAGGCCGCAGGTGCACTCTATGTGGGTGTTGAGGGAGCATTTAACGGCTACCGGCTCTGCGACAACCCTAACCACATCAAGGTAGTACATGGTCTTACTTTTGGTAATGAAGTGCCTTTGCCGGGCTTCGGACCATTTAGTAACGCCTCCTACCACCCCACCGACACAGGTCAGCGGATTCTGGCGCAGACAATACTGGAGAAAACTGATAATTTCAGAGAAAGGATGCCACGCGGACACATAAATACATCAATACCAAACCCAAACAACTATCCTTTCCTTGATGTGCCAAGCAGGGGTGGTTTAGTTCACCGTGTTATCTACAGTCCTGTACTAGACAACGCTTTGGTAAAACGCGGTGTACCTACTATCATCAAGGTCACTAGTGGATTCATCGTACACGGTCCAGTTTCTGTAGTACGGTTTGTTTTGATGTCCGACCCCGTTGACTTGGGGGAGACTGTAACTGATGAGTTGGGCTCAATAAGCGCAGGCGTAGTTATCCCCGAATCTGTCCCTCCAGGCATACACGAGCTTCGCGTCAACGGTTTTGATACAGACGGTCAGCCAGTCAGTGTACGCCAGTTTATTTTGGTGTACGCGGAAGAAGATGATCTTGATGGCAACGGCATAAAAACTGTTAATGAAATCTGCGGTGACTTTATCATTCCCGCAGATGAGGATCTTGACGAGAACGGCCAAGACGACGCCTGTAACCTTCCCTCTAACGCGCGCCCTTCAGGTGTCAGTAATCCTGCGGATAGGGGTACGATTCTTGGTAGCACTTCCATCCCGTTTTTAAACAATGTGAGCTCGGATGTTTTAGGTGCTAATCATCCAACCAATGCTCCTGCTCTTGAGTCTAACCGAACTCATTTGAGTGATGCAACTAATAGCTCCTCGAGTGGTTCCTTCGTCCTTTGGTACTTATTTGCTTGTTTTCTGCTATTATTTGTTGCCAGTTTTGTAATAATCAACTATTCAAGCGCCTCAAGACACCTCTCATAGAACGACCTTGGGTTGTCAATCTAGGAGCATAGAGGTGTAAACGCCAAAAGAGCAAATAGAGAGAGAACAACACCTACAGCAAGAAGGCCTAGAAATATACCAACAAAGCCGAGTGACTTCATCAGTTTGCCACTCGCTGTTGTCGGCCTTACAGTGAGGTTGTATTTTCTTAGTAACCGGTATATTAGATATAAGTAGGCGACATCGGCAGCAAGAATAATACCTGTTACAGTTTTCTTTGTTATTGTCTCTTCGTAAGTACACGTGGGAATGCCGGCGAATATCTGAAGTAATTCTATATTCATACAACTCGGATTATACAACCCGTATTTAAAAACCGCCATTACTGGCAATTTTAGGGCGTACAGCACCCCATATTATCATTATAACATGCTTATGGCTATTTTGTCAACCCTGTCGTAATCTCTCAATACCTTAGCAACAAAAATGCAGCGCGTCAGCGCTGCATCAA